>CAUUQJ010000011.1:0-12332 GCA_963547085.1 uncultured Campylobacter sp.
GAAATTCGCATTATGCTAATGCTACTAACTGCAAATTTAGCGATTAGCTTTCCTTTTAGCATCTATTCGTCGATCCTTACGGCGCATGAGAATTTCGTATTTATCAAGCTAGTTGGGATCTTTCGCACGATCGCTCTACCGCTAGCTGCGGTGCCTGTGCTACTTTTGGGATATAAGGCTATCGCGATCGTAATCATCGCTACGGCAGTAAATTTAATCTGCGTCGCGGCAGATTTCATCTACTGCAAGCGCAAAGTCTCGCCCGTGATAAGTGTGCGAAATTTCGACGCCCCCACGCTTAAGCAAATTTTTGGCTACTCGTTTTTTATATTTTTAGGCATCGTAGTCGATCAAGTAAACTGGAATGTCGATAATTTTATCTTAGGCGCTGTAGCAGGCGCTACGGCGGTCTCCACATATGCTGTGGCAAGCACGATAAATGCCACTTTCGTCACGCTTTCGCTCACCATTAGCGGCGTGATGCTTCCTAAAATCGCCAAAATGGTCTCTGCCAACTCCACCGATTCCGAGCTTAGCGCGGAATTTATCAAAATAGGCAGGCTGCAATTTTACGTGATATTTTTTATCGCGTCGCTTTTGGTGATTTTTGGACGGGAGTTTATCGTGCTATGGGCTGGCGCAAATTATGAAATTTCATACGCAATCGCGCTTATTTTGGTGCTTCCAGTAAGCGTGCCGTTGATTCAAAATTTAGGCCTAGCCGTGCTTCAGGCAAAAAACAAAGTCAAATTTCGCTCAATCGCTGCGTTTTGCGTCACGCTAGTAAACATCGCTATTTCTATCCCGCTAGCTAAGGCTTACGGTGGCGTGGGCGCTGCGTGCGGCACGGCTTTTGCGATCACCTTGCTAAATATCTGCGTGATGAATATCTACTATGCTCGTGTAATCGGACTTGACATCGCTAAATTTTGGCGAAATATCGGCGCGATGGTAGTAAAATTTGCTCCCGCAATAGCAGTAAGCCTAGCGATAAATTACGCATTAGACTTGCACGGAGTGAGCTTTTTGCTAATTTGCGGCGGGCTTTATTCGGCTATGTTTGTGCTAAGCGCGTATTTTTGGGCGATGAATGACTACGAACGCGCGATTTTTGGCGGCATTGCGGCTAAGATAAGGAGGCGGGCTTGAGCTTCAATGTAATTAGCGAAGTGGTTACGAAAGACCGCTGTATCGGCTGCGGCGTCTGCGCGAGCAGCTGCCCTTTTAGCGTGCTAAAAATGCGGCTTGGGGGCAATGGATTTTACGCGCCCGAGGAGGGCGAAGGGTGCCGCGACAAATGCGATATTTGTCTAAAAGTCTGCCCGTTTTACGAAAAAGATACGCTCGAAAACGAGCTAAATTCTAAATCATACTCAGAGCTGGAAAGCTTTAGCCCAGATTTTGGCAGATTTTTAGCCACTTACAAATTCTACAAAAAAGATGAAGCGCAGCGCCTAAGCAGTGCAAGCGGCGGCGCGGGAGATTATATTTTTCGCGAGCTTTTTGCGCGCGGGCTCATTGATTACGCGATTTGTGCCGTGCCCGCGGACGAAGGGGATTTTATAGCCCAAAATCACAAGTGCGGTTTTTCTGCCTGCAATAATTTAGCGCAGCCGCAGAATTTGCAAAATTCCGCAACCAAAAATTCCGAGCAGAATTCCGTAATTCCGAATTTAACGCAGAATTTGACAGATGATGATTCTATAAATTTTACGAGTGCGAAAAATTCCTTTTGCGAAAATTTTACGCAGAATTCCGTGCAGAATTTTACAAATGAAAATTTCGCGCAGAATTCTAAAGCTTCTTGTGAAAATTCCGTATCAGCACAGGATTTTGCCTGCGAGAATTCTAAAAACACGCGAAATTATGCGGGCAAAAATTCCGTGCCGCTATTTAAATTTAGCGTAATAAAAAATGCTGGTGAGCTTACTCGTGCGCGCTCGTCCGCTTACTATCCGCTCACGCTTGAAGCAGTGCTAAAAGAGATGTCGCACCGCGAGGGTAGATACGCGATCAGCGCGCTGCCGTGCTTTGCTAAGGCCTTAAGGCTTGCTGCGAGTAAAAATCCGCGCCTTAAATCCCGCATAAGCTTTATTGTCGGGCTTGTTTGCGGACAGGGCAAGGGTGCTGGTTTCACGCATAAGCTGGCAGATCTTGCGTTTAAAGAGCGTAAGCAGCTCGCAGCAGTTAATTACAGATATAAAATCGCGGACAAAAGCGCGATGAGCTTTGGCTTTAAATTTCGTGCTGCAGACGGCAGCGAGGCGATAGATGATCGCAGTAGTAGCGCCTTTGCGTACTGGAGTTCGCGCGCTTTTACCCCACTTGCGTGCAACGCCTGCACCGACGTTTTTGCTAAATGCGCCGACGTCGTGCTGATGGATGCGTGGCTGCAAAGTGAAATGAGTGAGTGGCGCGGCACGTCGCTCGTAATTACGCGCGCAGCTCAGATCGACGCGCTGTTTTCGCAGCCTACGAAGCAAGCGCGCGAGGCGATTTTTTGCGAGCGGATATCTGCAGCAGAGGTGCAGCGCTCGCAGCAAAGCCAGGTGGAGTGCAAAAACGAAATTTTCTACGGCGCGAAAAACCCGCTTAAGCGTTACATCTTGCGCCAGAAGCTTCAGATCCAGCGATATAGCGCTACGCATTTTGATTGTGATGATTTCATCGCTGCTAGGCTTAAAAAAATTGCCGCTGCGAATAAAGTGCTAGCGCTTTTAGCGCTACCAAAGATCGCGGCATATAAAATTTATAGGAAGTTTGCATGAAGATTGGGATTTTTACCCTGCCGCTAGTAAATAATTACGGCGGAATTTTACAAGCTTATGCGCTAAGCCGCGTGCTAGTGGAGCTTGGGCATGAGCCGCGGCTCATAAACTTGCGCCTGCAAAGAAGTAAACTATCGATTGCGTATATTAAATTTTTAGTGGCGCGCACGCTTAAAAAGGAGCTTTGCGGCACGAAATTTAATCCCTCTTACGAGCGCGATACTAGCGAGTTTGTGGCTAAAAATATCCCTTTAACCGCGCCTGTTTGCACGCCTGCGGATTTAAAGGTGCTGTGCGAGAAAGAACGCTTTGAAGCGGTGATTTTAGGAAGCGATCAGGTTTTTCGTCCTAGCTATTTTGCGGATTTTGCAGATTGCTTTAGCCTTGGATTTTTGCCGCCTAACTGCACGCGGATCGCCTATGCTGCAAGCTTTGGCGGAGATAGGCTCTGTGGGCTTAAAAATCCCGCAGATTTAAAAGCTCACGCTGCAAATTTGGCTAAATTTAAAGCTATTTCGGTGCGTGAGTGCGATGGTGTAAGGCTTGCACGCGAATGCTTTGGCGTAAATGCGCATTGGGTACTGGATCCTACGCTTTTGGCTAACAAAGAGATTTACGATAAATTTTTAAGCCATGCGCCAAAGCACAAGGGCTTTGCCTATATCTTAGATCCATCGCCTCGCTCAGAAGCGGCGATAGAGCTACTAAAGAAGCAAAGCGGACTAGAGATAGATGAGGTAAACGATCGCGGCAACCGCATCGGCATAAAAGCGTGGCTAAGCGCTATTGCAGGCGCGGAGTTCGTGCTAACCGACTCATTTCACGGCTGCGTATTTTCCATAATCTTTAATAAGCCGTTTTTTGTGCTCGTTAATGCTAGTCGCGGCGCGTCGCGCTTTAGCTCGCTTTTGGGCTTATTCGGGCTTGAGGATAGGGCTTTGCAAGATCCCAAAGACGCGCGCTTGAACGCGGCTATTGATTGGGATGGCGTAAATGAGGCGTTGCGCCGTAAAAGAGAGGACTCGATGAAATTTTTAAAAATAAGTTTAGGCTCATAAAATGAAAATAGCTATGGTAATTTCTGCTTTAGGCAAGGGTGGTGCCGAGCGCGTGCTAAGCGTGCTGGCAAATTTTTTCTGCCGTGAGAATGAAGTCTGCGTGATAAAATTTGACGCAGACGAGCCGTTTTACGCGCTGGATCCTAAGATAGAGCTTCTTAGCTTGGATTTAGGCGTAGGCGATTTAGGAGTTTTTGGAAATATAAAAAAGCGCTACGATAAAATTTTAGCCTTGCACAGGCTTCTAAAAAGTCGTAAATTTGACGTAGTAATCTCGTTTTTAGATAATACCAATGTCCTTACGCTTATCGCAAATCTTGGAGTCGGGCAGAAAATCATCGTCTCCGAACACACCAATCATCGCTTTTTAAAAAGTCCGATCTGGCGCGCGCTAAAGCGGATCTTTTATCCGAGGGCTGCAGGTCTTAGCGTGCTTAGTAAATTTGATCTGGATCATTACACATATGTGCAAAATCGCGTGATTATGCCTAATCCGATGTTTGAGATCAGCCATGCTAAAGAGGCTCGCCCGCCTAAAGAAAATATCATCCTAGCAGCCGGCCGACTCAATGTCTATAAGGGCTTTGATGTCCTTCTTAAGGCGCTTGCGCTTATAGATTTCAATCTTTTAAAAGAGTGGAAGGTGGTGATCGCAGGCGACGGAGAGGAACGAAAGAGCCTTGAGAGCCTAGCTGCGAAGCTGCGCTTAAATGTGCAATTCATCGGCTTTGTACGCGATATCGAAAGCTTATATGAACGCGCTAAAATCGTAGTCGTAACCTCCAAGATGGAGGGCTTTTGCAATATTTTGATGGAGAGTATATTTTTCGGCACCGCTAGAATTTCTACAGATTGCATCGCAGGTCCTAGAGAGCTTATAAGCGATGGCGTAGATGGGTTTTTGTGCTCTGTAGGCGATAGCGCTAGTATCGCTAAAAAGCTTGAAATTCTAATGAGCGACGAAAAGCTACGCGAGCGGCTCGTGCAAAACGCCTCCAAGCGCGAAGAGAGCTTTAAAATTGAAACGATTGGGCGACGCTGGCTGGATTTCATAGCCGCTACGATACACAGGGAGGAATAATGAGCGAAAATCCCCTAATCTCGGTCATCATCCCCGTTTATAATGTCAAAGAATTCCTGCGCGCTTGCGTGGAGCGTATCACGGCGCAGACCTATACGAATTTAGAAATTTTACTCGTAGATGATGGCTCAAATGACGGCAGCGAGGCGATTTGCGACGAATACGCCGCGCGTGATCCCCGTGTGCGCGTGCTGCATAAGCTAAACGGCGGGCAGGCTAGCGCACGAAACGCCGCTTTAGATGTCGCTCGCGGGGAGTTTATCAGTTTCGTAGATAGCGACGATTTGATAAGCTTTGATTTGATTGAGACGCTTTTTCGTCTGACGCAGAAATTTTGCACCAAAATCGCTATGTGCGGCTATGCGGCATTTAGCGATGAGAGCGAAATAAATAATTTCAAGGCAGCTTTAAATTCTAAAGAAAATCAAAATTCTAAAGAGATTAGCAATCCAGGAGGGGTTGCAAATTCGGATGCCAACGCAGGCGAATACAAAATATCGCCGCAAGAGCTTTTTAGACGCAGCTGCACGCAGGATCCGTATTTTAGCACCGCGGTTTGGCGCGCGCTGTTTGCTCGCGAAATTTTCGCTGCTTTGCGCTTTCCTGCGGGGCAGATCTATGAGGATGTGGCGATATTTTTTGATATTTTTAACGCTTCTATTACGGCGTGCACGGATGAAATTTTATATTTTTACCGCGTAAGGGCGGGCTCGACCGTAAACTCATTTGCGCGCAGGCATCTTGCGGTCATCGCTGCGGTGCGCCGCTATACTGAGGCGATCGCTGCGAATTATCCAAGCTTGGCGCGTGAGGCTAATTTTACTCGCTGCGAGTCCGCGCTGAATACGGCGTTTTTAATTATCAAATCAAGCTTTGATCCTGCGGGCTTGGATGGAGATGCGACTTCTCCTTCCGAGGCTAATACGCGCAGCTTGGCAAACGAGGCAGATTTACGCGGTGCTGATAGTTTATCTTGCGCATGCGGTAAAAATTCTGCAGTTAAAAATTCCGCCGGGCAAAATTATATGCGAAATTCCGAGCAAAATTCCGCGTCGCAAAGAAAGACCGCAGATCCCCGCTCTCCTTTAAGCGCTGCAGAAGCTGCGGATCAGATCCGCTCACTGCACGCTTTGGTGCGCGAGCGGCTGGATTTTAGATTTTTCGCGGCGCATGCAAGCCACACGCAGACGCTGATGATGGTCTTGTTTTACGCTAGCCCGGCGCTTTTGCGGCTATTTTATAAAATTTATCGGAAGTTAAAATGAAAATTTTATTCGTCATCGCAGCTCTTAGAAACGGCGGCGCCGAGCGCGTGCTGCAAGTTTTGGCGAACCATTTTGCGCGCGCAAACGACGTTACGATCGCGATTTTGGAAAACGACGAGGGCAGGTATAAATTTAGCGAAAAGATAAAATTTTTGCATCTGGATGTTTATAAAAACGGCGGCAGGTTCGATAAATACAGAATTTTGCGCGAGTGTTTCAAGAGCGAGCGTCCAAGCGTCATCATCAGCTTTATGGACTGGACGAACGTAGCGTGCGTGATCGCAAGCTTCGGGCTAGGCATCCCGCTCATCGCGACCGAGCACAACGCGCACGATTATCTGCGAAGCGGGCTTTTTAGCCGCGTGCGCGATCTGTGCTATAAAAAAGCGGACGCGCTTACGGTGCTTACGCGCTCGGACTTTGAGTACTATTCGCGATTTGTCAAAAACTGCTTCGTCGTGCACAATCCCTTTTTTGGCGAGATTTGCGATACTAATGGCGCTAAGCGAAACGTGATCTTAAGCGTCGGCAGGCTCGAGCCCGTAAAGGGGTATGAAATTTACTTTGACGCGCTAAGCAGGATCGATAAAAGCCTGCTTGCGAAGTGGGAAATTTTAATTGCGGGCGACGGCTCGCTGCGCGAAAGATTGCGCGAGCTCGTGGCGCGGCTCGGGCTTGAAGTGCGATTTTTAGGGCACAAGCAGGACGTGAGCGAGCTGTATAAAGAAGCCAAAATTTTTGTGCTCAGTTCGCTTAATGAAGGGCTTTCGAACGTGCTGATCGAGTCTGCGTTTTACGGCTGCGCACGGCTTAGCAGCGATACAGCGGGTGCAAAAGAGCTCATAAAGGACGGCTTTAGCGGCATTTTGTTTAAACGCGGCGATGCGAATGAACTTGCGAACAAGCTTGAAAATTTAATGCGTGATGAGGCGCTGCGAGACGCTCTCGTGCAAAATGCAAATGAAAATTTAGACGAGTTTTCGCAAGAGCGCATCATTAAGCTCTGGCAAGGTTTGATCGATCGGTTTGCGCGCAAATAGCAGCCGCTTATCGATGCCCTAGCGCCGCGCAGGGATAAATTTAAACTTCGGTGTGCTAAGATAGCGTCTTGCGCCCGAGTAAAACGGCGTGTTTAAATTTACAAAGCCGCATCGCGCGATGAAATTTAGCCGCTTGGGGCAGCTCAAAATGCGCTAAATTTAAACGGCGCGGCGTATGCTCGCATAAAAAGCGGAATTAAAGCTTAAATTTAGGGCGCGGCAGCGATATTTAAAAGGTAAAGGGATGAAGAAATTAAGCGTTTTTATATATTCGATGGCAGGAGGCGGCGCCGAGCGCGTCGTAAGCAACCTCTTAGGCGAGCTTACGGCACGCTACGAAGTGCATCTGGTGCTGATGAACGAGAGGATTTTTTATGAAATTCCAAGCGGCGTGCAGATCCATTTCATCGAAAAATCAGCCCCTTTTGAAAACGGACTGCTGAAGCTTGCAAAGCTACCGTTTTTGGCGCTGCGTTACAAAAAGCTATGCGAGCGCCTAGGTATCGACATCCACTTCGTTTGGATGAACCGCCCGTGTTACGTGGCGGCGCTGGCGCGGGTTTACGGATTGGGCGGAACGATGATTTTTAACGAATGCTCGACGCCGTCGGTGCTGTATAAAGATGCGAGCTTCAAATCCAAAATTTCAAAACTTCTGCTGCGCAAGCTCTATCCGAAGGCCGATTTTATCTTTCCGAACTCGCTTGGAAATTTGCGCGATCTGGCGGATAATTTCGGGATTGACGAGCGCAAGATGAGCGTGCTATACAACGCGATCGATCTAGATGAGATCGGCCGCAAAGCTAGCGAGCCTATCGCGCAGCAGCAGCCGTTTTTCCTAAGCGTCGGCAGGCTTGATGCGGGCAAAAACCACGCGCTTTTGATCCGCGCATATGCAAATTTAAAAAATAACGACAAAGACCTGTTGATATTGGGCGACGGCGTGCTGCGAGCCGAGCTTGAGGCCCTGATAGAGGAGCTCGGCTTGGGCGGTCGCGTGAAGCTTTTGGGTTTTGACGCAAACCCGTATAAGTATATGGCTAGATGCTACGCGTTTGTTTTCGTAAGCCTTTTTGAGGGCTTTTCAAACGCGCTCATCGAGGCTCTTGCGTGCGGCAAGCTCGTGATTTCAAGCGATCATCAAAGCGGCGCGCGCGAGCTTTTGGGGCAGAGCGAATGGGGCGTGCTAGTAGGCGTGAACGATCTAGAAAGCACTCAAGCGGCGATGCAAAAAGCGCTGGATGATGAAAATTATGTAAAATTTTATGAGAAAAAGGCTAGAATTAGAGCCTCGTTTTTCGATAAAAAACGGATAGCAAGCGAGCTGATCGCAAAAATAGAACAAATTGACGAAGGAAAATAGGCGTGGGTGAAGAAAAAAAGGCTTTTAGCGTTAGAGAGATCGACGAAGGATCGGACGATCAAAAAGGCGCGCAATCAATGGGTGCCGACAAAGCTGCCTTAAGCGAAAATTTCGCTAGTGAGGGAAATTTTGACGCAGAGTATTCCGCAGGCGGCGGAGAGAATTTTAGCGGCGAAAATACCGAGATTGAGGGTAGCGAGGACGCCGTACTTAAAAGCGATAAAAATTCCGCGCTTGATGCAAAAAATTCTGCGAGCAAAAATTCCGCGCACGCTGGCGCTAAAAATTTAAGCGACGATCAAGCGCGCACTGCTTCTGCAAAAATGCGAGCACAAAAAAAATCCAAAAAGGCTAAAAAATCAAGCGGACAAAATTCCGCCTCGGTAAATTCTGAAAATTCCGCAGGCGCAAATTCTACAAACTCAAATTTGAAAGGCACTGCGAATTCCACGAGCAAAAATTCTACAAATAAAAATTCCGCTGGCGTTGCAAATTCTACAAATAAAAATTCCGCAAAAGCCGCTAATTTGGCTAAATTTAAAAATGCGAATTCCGCAAGTGCTTTAAATTCTACAAACGGCATAAATTCTGATAATTCTAAAAACTCCACAGCAGAAAATTCCCAAAATTCCAAAAATCAGTCAGCTGGCGCACTCCCTGCTAGGCGCAGAATTTTTGGCTTCATAAAAAATTATGAGTTTTCCAAGCATATTTTGCTGATGATTTTGTTCGCATTTGCCTTTAGCGTAGCGTTTCGCATGTGGTGGGTGCACTGGGCGAGCGGTTTTGTGAACTACTTTTTTTGGGATGGCGAGCTGATGATAAACACAAACGACGGCTATGCCTTTGCAGAGGGTGCGCGCGACCGACTCGCCGGTTTTCATCAGCCCAACGATCTTAGCTACTTTAGTGCACCGCTTTCGATCGTGACGGCGTTTTTGGCTGAAATTTTGCCCTTTAAAATCGAGACGATATTCGTTTATCTGCCGGCTTTGTTTAGCTCGCTCATCGTAGTGCCGATTTTATTAATTTCAAGCGAGTTTCGCTGCATGCGCGCGGGCTTCATCGGCGCGCTTGTCGCGAGCGTGGCGAATAGCTACTACAACCGTACTATGGCGGGGTATTACGACACCGATATGCTAAATATCGTGCTTGCGATGTGCATTTTGTGGGCGCTCATCCGTATCTGCACGCGCGGTTCGCGCAGCACGCTGTTTTGGCTGGGTGCGTTTGTGATATTTTATATGTGGTGGTATCCCTCAAGCTTCTCGCTAAATTCCATGATGCTCGCCGTATTTTTTGCTTATACGCTGATTTTTAAGCGAAAAAGTGCGGTAAATTACGAAGCGATGATCATCTTTTTGATCGCGCTTTGCTCCACGCCTTTGGTAGCTAAAATTTTAATCTCACTTGCGCTATTTTGGCTCTTTGCGTTTAAAGGAAAGCTATTAAATTTTAAAATTTTAGCGATTATCGGCGCGCTTGCCGTAGTCTTTTTCGTCGCAAACGGAGGTCTTAGCCCGATAATCTTTCAGGCGAAATTTTATATCTTCCGTTCCTTTGCGGACAACGCCGATACGGCATTTCATTTTTTCAACGTCAATCAAACGATCCAAGAATCAGGCATCGTGCCAACTAATATCTTTATGGAGCGCATCAGCTCGCACGTCGCGGTTTTCGTGATCGCGGCAATCGGATATTTAGTACTTTGCTTTAGGCATAAGGAATTTTTGCTCTCGATCCCGCTTCTGCTTTTGGGCTTTGCGGCGAACAAAGCAGGCCTTAGATTTACGATTTACGCCGTGGGCGTGATGGGACTGAGCTTCGGATATATTTTGTATTTTTGCGTAAAGCGCTTAGATCTGCCAAAGATCGCGGAACGCGCGATACTGCTTATTTTGACGGCGCTTGCCATTTATCCCGCGTGGCAGCATATCGTCTCATATAAGGTCGATACGGTCTTTTATCAAAGCGAGGTGCGGGTGCTAGATGAGCTCAAAGATAAGGCGCAGCGCGAGGATTACGCCCTTTCGTGGTGGGACTACGGTTACGGCATACGCTATTACAGCGATGTAAAAACCCTCATCGACGGCGGCAAACACCTAGGCAACGATAATTTCCCCGTTAGCTTCGCGCTTTTTAAAGATCAGATGAGCTCTGCGAATATGGCGCGCCTGGATGTCGAATACACTGAGCGCGGATATAGCGAAAAAATTCCAAACAAGTTAAAGCAAATTTTAAAAGACTATAACGCCACAGACGTAAATGACTTTATCTTAAGCTTGGGACTGGCTGATTTTAAGCCGCCAAGGCCTACGCGTGACATCTACTACATCTTGCCCGATCGTATGATGAATATCTTTCCCGTCGTCACGCAGTTTTCAAACATCGACATCACCGACGGCAAGCAGCTGGGCGAGCTGTTTTTCATAACGAGCGATAGGTTCGTTCAGGATCAAAGCGGCGTGCATATGGACAACGGCTTTTCGATCTCACCGAGCCTTTTAAATTTAGAGTATAGCGGCAGAAAATTCGCGATCAATACCTTTTACGAAACGAGCTACGACGCGAACGGCAAGCTTGCGGTCAAGGAGTTTAATATGGACAGTAGCGCGCAATTTTACGTGATTTTCATGCGCGATTACGGGCGATTTTTGCTGCTAGATAAGACGATGCTAAACTCAAGCTACATTCAGCTTTTTGTATTTGAAAGATATAGACCCGAGCTATTCGAGCCTGTGATCTTAAGCCCTGCTGTGAAAGTTTATAAATTAAAGCGCTAGATAAAATTTTGCCGCAATCTAAGGAGAAATTTATGGAATTTAATCTCGCAACGCCAAGCAAGGAATGCAACAGATGACTCGCATAGGGTTTTTAAGCCATGCCGATATGAGCTTACATTTCTTTCGCCGCCCGATAATGCAGGCTTTAAAAGAGCGCGGGCACGAGGTTTTTGCAATCGCTCCTCGCGGCGCTTATACGCAGGATTTAGCGCGCGATTTTAATGCCGTAACTTACGATCTTGATCGAGCTAGCCTAAATCCGCTTACCGTATTTAGCAACACCAAAGCCCTTGCGCGCGAGCTAAAGAGGCTGGATTTGGACCTGCTGCAAACAGCTGCGCACAAATCAAACGTGTTCGGTACGCTGGCGGCTCGCGAGGCGGGTATAAAATATGTGATAAACTTAGTCGAGGGGCTGGGCAGCTTTTATATCGACGATGATATTAAAACAAGGCTCGTGCGAGCGGTATTGGAGAAGCTTTATAAATTTTCATTTTCGCAGGCGGATGCTTGCGTATTTGTAAACGATGCCGATCCTGATTATATGCTATCTCGCGGGCTTATTTCGAAGCAAAAGGTCATAAGGATTAAAAGCGTAGGCGTAAATGCTGAAAGGTTCAACCCCCAAATCGTTAGTGCAGCGGATCTGGGCGAGGATTTGCATGGCAAAAAGATCGTACTGATGATAGCTCGCGCGATGTGGCATAAGGGCGTGAGAGAATTCTACGAAGCAGCAGAAATTTTAAAAGATCGATCGGATGCGAAATTTGTCTTTGTGGGCGAGGGTTTTGCTGGTAATAAAAGCACCGCTGATCCTGCGTTTTTGCGAAGCGGTGCGGTGCATTATCTAGGCGCCAGAAACGATGTGCCTGAGCTTTTGAAGGCTAGTTACCTACTGGCACTTCCTAGCTACAAGGAAGGCTTTCCGCGCACGGTTTTAGAGGCGATGAGCATGGCGCGAGCCTGCGTGGTAA
>CAUUQJ010000012.1:0-12004 GCA_963547085.1 uncultured Campylobacter sp.
AGCCCAATCGTATGATTCTAAAATCTTCTCTCCATAGCAGTAATCATTCATATGATTTATGTAAGACTCCTTATTTTTTATAGATCCAGCTAAACTATCCAAACAATTTCTATAAGCCGTAACAATATCATCTTGACTCGGTAGACCATCTATATTATATTTTATTAATAATTTTAATTTATCTTTATACATCATATCCCGCGGAAGAAAAGTATAAATAGATTTTTTAAATATTTCCTTTTGTTTAAACGAAACGCCGTTCTCACTTAAATAATACAAAGGACCTTCATATGCTTTCGGTTTCATACCTTTTTGTAGCATCATATCGGCAATTTCTATAAGGTTACTATATATTGCATAGTTTAATGGATAAACAGGATCTTTTGAGTGATCGTGATTGATTAGACACTCGGTACGTAATTTTATATCTATATTGTTGCCAACTATGATTTCGGTATCGTCAGAATATCTAGGGCAAACTATATAGCCCTGCACCATTTTGACTTCTTCAAATTTAACGCCGTTGTCTAAAAGCAGTCTTACCGATTTAGTAGCATTATTTTCTATAGCATAAGCCATAGCGGATAGCTTGTATTCATCTTTTTTATGTATATCCGCACCTAGCTTTATAAGCTCTTGGGTAGTATTTTCATCATCCCAAAAGCTGGAATACATCACGGGCGTTACCCCTCCATGCATAGTATGATCGACGGTTAGATTGTTATCTTTCATAAATTTTAAAATTTTATCAGTTTGCTTGCTTTTTAAAAGCCTTTTTAGCTCTACGTCGATGGCGGGTTCTTTAAATACGTTTTTCGGGTTTGAATTATAATCTATATCCCAGTAGCGAAATGCGAAGCTATCGACCTCTTCTTGGGTTACGTATTTGCTAAGACCCGGCACTTTGGAAACATTTGTATCTGAAGTAACGTTGAAATGGGTTTGTTTGCGTTCTGTAAGACCTAATCTTTCGGCTAATAGATACAGCGCGCATGCGACTACCGCGCAGATAGCATAAATAAACCGAAGTTTGAAGCTTTTCAAAATTCCCCTTAAAATTTTGCTCGCGACTATACCCAATGAGCGCTTAATAAAATATAAATACTATATAGGCACGATAGGCAAAGCTGAGCAAAAAATGCCGTTGACAGGGTTAAAATGATGAAATCTTTCGAGTAAATTTGGCGAACGAATGTCGTCATAGACCTTATTTGCGTAGCTACATCCTCTATTTACACACTACGCTAAGCTTTATATCCGAAGCTCGTTCGCCATAAATTTACCGCAACATCTTTGCGCAAGCTCTTCTTGAAAGCGCAAATCTAAAAATCATCGTCGTGCTAATGAGCGGTAAGTCGCTACCGTATCACCAAAAGCGTTGTTTTGCGGATCTGTTCGCGAGCTGCTCGCGCGGTCATAAAGCGCGCTTTGCGCCTATTTGCCGATAAAATTTTTCTGAAGCCACTCCATCGCTTTTTCTTCGCTTTCAAATCTGCCGCTTTTGGCGACTTGAAACTGCCCCTCATAGAAGCGAATTCTGATACCGTCTTGGACGCTATCTACCTTGATACGCGTGATCCTGTCTTTGTTTAGATAGGTTCGTTCGTTTAGCTTTACAAACATCGTTTTCTCCTTTAAATTTAATGGTTTTTATCTGCCGCTTTACTTGAGTCTTTCTCGCCCTCTTTTTTCAAAAACAGCTCCTTAAAGCGCTCGTTTGCGTAGTGTTCTATATCACTTTGCAGCTGCTTATACGCGGCGATCAGCTCATAGGCGCGCGCATTTAGCGTCGTGCCTGCGGCATTGCCGCCGCCTTGCTTGGTGCTAAAGAGCTCCTCTTGCAGATTTTTTTGTAAAATTTGCAGATGGCTCCAGCATTTTTTGTAGTTCATCCCTAAAACCTCGGCGGCTTTAGAGATAGAGCCCGTCTGAGCGATCACGTCTAGCACTTCAGTTTTGCCCTTGCCGAAAATAAGCTCGCCCTGCGCATTTTCGATCCAAGTTTTTGTTTTTACTCTCATTCTTTTGCCTTTCTTCTCCTTAAAGCAGCCCAGCTGACAATATTTCACGTCTATAGCGTGCTCCTTAAGCGTAGAGCGCACCGTATCGAACCCCACACCGCCGCTAGCTACGGCGCGGGCGTCACGGCAAAAGATCCGTCTTTTCTCATCCAAAAGCGGATTTAGCTTTTTCAGTGCATTTATGCTGCCTCCACTACATTGCAGCTTACCGAACTGTCCGAGTTCGCAGCGATCTATCCGTATCCCTTCGCGTGCCGCGAGATCTCCTACGACGCTCGCATCTACGCCTAGTTTTGCGGCGATCTTAAACGCCGCGCCGCAATCGAGCTTGCCGCTTGGATTTAGTAAATTTAAAATCAGCCTTTTGATCTCGCTTGCTTTTTTATCGTCTATCTTGATATCTATCTCCATGCCGCCTTCTTAACTCAAAATTCTCTCTTCGCCGCTATAGACGTTTAAATTTTCGCCGCGCGCGAAGCCGCAAAGGGTAAGATCGAATTTACGCGCGATCACGACGCCGAGGCTCGTAGGAGCCGTGCGCGAAACAAGCGCGCTAATGCCGCTCATCACGGCTTTGGCGACCATTTCGGAGCTTAGCCTGCCGCTTACCAAAAGAAGCGAGCCCTGCGTATCGCACCCCGCCAAGACCGCCTTGCCGACGGATTTATCGATGGTATTGTGCTGGGCGATATCCTCGCCGATAAAATGCTCGCCGCTCGCGGTAAAGAGCTTTGCGGTGTGCACACAGCCCGTCATCTCGTAAAGCTCGCACTGCGTGTAAAACTCGCTCATCAAATTTAAAATTTCATTCTTATGAAATTTAGCGTCCGAGCGGACTTTGCGCGCCACCATCGCCTCAGGATCGATATTTGCCGTAGAGCTGCGCCCACAGCCGCTGATGATGACCTTTTCGGCATCGAAGCTATTTAGCCGCTTTTCGTTTATCTCGCCACAGACATTCACGCTAAGCCCGTCCGGCGCGAGCTCGATGCTTCTTATGCCGCTTGGATCCGAAATCAAATTTTCGCTCAGCAAATAGCCTAACGCAAGCGCCTTTAAATCGCTCGGAGTCGCCATCAGCGCGCCGAAACGCTTGCCGTTTAGTAAAATTTCAAGCTTGATCTCGCGAACCAAGATATCGCTTACGATCCTTCTTTCATCCCCTTTAAATTTAACTATCTCCGCCCTATAAATCGGCTCCATAGACCTTCCTTATTTTAATTTCGCCCGTATCGTAGTGAAATTTTGCTTAAATAGCCTTAATTCGCCGAAGTAAAGCCGAAGCGGCGTGCGTAAATTTAAAGCACCCGCAGTTTTGTATTTAAAAAATCGCGTGGAAAATTCCACGAGCCGCTCGCACCGTGAGCACAAGCGGCCATGAAGCGCCCGCAAAGATAAAATTTCATCAAATTTTGCCGCAGCGGCGATTAAGCAGCTGCGATTAAATTTCATCTTTGCAAAGCGGGCGGAGTTTACCGCCCAAACTACCTATGCACCGGCGATAGATAAGGTTTCTCCGAGTGCATCGACATCTCGTTTTGTCTTCTGAACTCGATAAACTCGCTCTCGCTAAGCTTTCTGATATTTGCGATCGTCATCTTTAGCGGCGGGATACCCGATAGCGGATCTAGATCGCCCGCATGCACGAGCTCGTTGCCATCGGCCTCGCTGTAATGGAAGGTCGTAAATATCGTACCCTCTTTCAGATCTGGATTTATGCGAAGCTTCGCGGCGATCTGACCGCGCTTATTTTTAACAAGCGCGTAGCAGCCTTCGGTAAGCTCGCGTTCGCGTGCGATGTCCGGGCTTACCTCGATGAGCGCGCCTTCTGCGCCCGCGCCGTACTCTAGCGCGCGACACTCTCTCGTCATCGTGCCAGTATGGTAGTGATAAACCTTACGCCCGGTCGTAAATAAGCACGGATAAATTTCATCCGGTATCTCGCTAAGCGCGCCGCTTCCCACTGGATAATCATCTGGGATCTTCATCTTGGCTCTGAAATCCGCTTCCGCTTTAGCACGCTCCTCTTTATCATCCACGTAAAGCACCGGCACCATTCTAAATTTACCGTCAGGCAGCATCGATTTATGATCTGCGTAAAGCACCGGTGTGCCCGGATGATCTTCATCAGGACATGGCCAGCTTATGCCGCCTAGCTTATCTAGCCTATAGTAGCTAATACCGCCGAAAAATTTAGGCATTAATGCACGCACTTCGTTCCAAATTTCTTCCGCGCTTAAAAAATCAAACCCTTCAAGTCCCATTCTTTGTGCGATATTGCAAACAACCTTCCAATCAGGCTCTACGCCAGGAGCCGGCTCGCTTGCCTTGCGCGTGCGCTGGACGCGGCGGGAAGTGTTTAAAAAGGTGCCATCCTTCTCGCCCCAGCCGGCAGCAGGTAGTACGACGTCGGCCTTCTGTGCGCTCTCGGTAAAGAAAAGATCCTGCACGATAAAGCAATCCAAATGGTGCGTTGCATGCACGAAGTGCTCCGTCCAAGGATCGCTCATTACAGGGTTTTCGCCGTAAACGTAGAGCAGCTTCAGCTCGCCGCTATCCATCTTATCGGGAGCAATCGTAAGCTTAAAGCCTGGAGTTGGATTTAGCTCGAAGTGCCATACTCTGCGCGCTTGCTCCTGCGCATAAGCGGAATTTACCGCACCTGCCGGAATGACGTTAGGCAGCGCGCCCATATCGCATGCACCCTGGACGTTGTTTTGACCGCGCAAAGGATTTACGCCCGCGCCTCTTTTGCCTAAATTTCCCGTCAAAATGGCTAAATTTGAAAGCGAAAATACATTTGACGTACCGTCGCTAAACTGCGTGATACCCATCGTGTAGCAGATCGCCGCTGCGCCTGCTTTAGCATACATTCTAGCAGCTTCGATTACGAGCTCTTTTTTCACGCCCGTCTCGCGCTCAAATCGCTCAGGCGTAAAGTCCTTAACCGCCTCTTTTAAATACTCGTAGCCGTGAGCGTAGTTTTTGATAAACTCGTCATCTTGCAAATTTTCGGCAATGATAACATTCATAATGGTATTTAGCGTCTTAATGTTCGCGCCCACTGGGATTTGCAGATAGATATCGGCTTTTTTCGCCATATCTGTGCGCTTTGGATCTACGACGATCATCTTGGCGCCGCGCTGCAAGCCTCGCTGCATCTGCATAGCGATGATCGGGTGACACTCGCTCGTGTTGGTGCCGATGAGTAAAAATACGTCCGTATCGGTAGCGAATTCTACCAAATCGTTCGTCATCGTTCCGTTTCCTAGCGTGTTGGCAAGACCTGCCACTGTAGGAGCGTGTCAAAGACGAGCGCAGTGATCGACGTTATTGCTGCCCTGAGCGCGGAAAAATTTCTGAAAAACGTAGTTGTCTTCGTTATTTGAGCGCGCCGAGCTAAAGCCCATTATTGAGCTTGGGCCATATTTAGCGACGGTCTCTTTAAATTTAGACGCTACAAAATCATAAGCCTCTTCAAAGCTTACCTCCTCAAGCTTACCGCTTCTATCAAATACTCCGTTTTTCTTACGGATCATAGGTTTGGCAAGGCGTTTTGGAGAATTTACGAACTCCCAGCCGAACATCCCTTTTAAGCATAGCTCGCCGTCATTTACGTGGTGGGCCTGCGTAGGGCGCGCGTTTACGATCCTGCCGTCTTTTACGATAAGATCGATACCACAGCCGGTGCCGCAGTAAGGACAAGTCGTTTTGACAATCTTTTCTCTGGACTGCATAATATTCCTTTCAAGAATTTTGGTTTGCACGGCTATTATACTTTCTAGATTATAAAAGAATTTTTAAATTAGTGAATTTTTTTAAGCAAAATTTAAGCAATATGCAAATATCGCATATTAAATTGAATAGTTAAATTTTACGCTTTTGCCTCGATAATGACGGCGTTTTAGCGTAAAATTTATCACTTATCGTAAAAGACGCTTTTTAAGCTAAGTTTTATAATTTTAATAGAATTTTGAAATTATATTACGCTCCGTTTTATTTCAAAGCACAATTAAATTTTTATGAAATTTTAATGCTAATTTATCGGTATAATATATTAATTTAATTAAATGAAAATCTATATTAAAATTTATCAAAAACTCGCTGTCCTGATAAAATTTAAGCCACTAAATTTAAAATTTATAAAATTATTATTTTATATCTGAAATTCATGCAGAAAAAACCTTGATTTTAATCTAGACTAAGCCGTTTTTTTATGCTATTATCCAAAACATTAATAGAAATTTAAATTCTAAACGAAAGGTTAATCTCATGGATAGACGAGACTTTATAAAAAGCTCTGCAGCAGCGGCTGCCTGTAGCGTTGCGGGTATCAGCTTGCCTAGCAGTCTTAGCGCTGCGGAAGAAGCCGAAAAAGGCTGGCGCTGGGACAAAGCGGCCTGTCGCTTCTGCGGCACCGGCTGTGGCATCATGGTAGCCACCAAAGACGGCAAGATCGTAGCGGTCAAAGGCGATCCGCTAGCCCCAGTAAATCGCGGTCTAAACTGCATCAAAGGCTATTTCAACGCCAAGATCATGTACGGCGCCGATCGCATTACCAAGCCTCTTTTACGCGTAAATTCCAAGGGCGAATTCGACAAAAAGGGAAAATTTATCGAGATCAGCTGGCAAAGAGCGTTCGACGAAATGGAGAAGCATTTCAGACGCGCCTATAACGAAGGCGGTCCCGAGGGCTTTGCCGTACTTGGCAGCGGTCAATACACGATCCCAGAAGGTTACGCCGCAGCAAAGCTAGTAAAGGCGGGCTTTCGCTCCAATAATCTCGATCCCAACGCTCGCCAGTGCATGGCCAGCGCCGTCGTAGGCTTTATGCAAACCTTTGGCATCGACGAGCCTGCGGGCGTTTTCGACGATATCGAGCTAACCGATACCATCATCGCTTGGGGCGCGAATATGGCTGAGATGCACCCGATTCTTTGGTCTCGCGTCTCCGACCACAAGCTTCGCAACCAGGACCGCGTAAAAGTTATAAATCTCTCGACCTACTCTAGCCGCACTTCAAACATCGCCGATATCGAAATTATATTCCGTCCAAATACCGATCTTGCGATATGGAACTACATAGCACGAGAGATCGTCTACAACCATCCAGAGATGATAGATGAGAAATTTATTAAAGAGCACTGCGTATTCGCTACAGGTCCAGTAGATATCGGTTATGGCCTACGAGAAGATATAAATCATAAAAAATACCGCAAAACCGAGCTTGATACAGCAGCTAAGCAAAAATCCAAAATTTTAAGCAAATCCGAGGGCGTTACCTTAGCATATCTGGGTATGAAAGAGGGCGACGTACTCGAAAACAAACACTCTGATAAATCGGATACTCACTGGCTCATAAGCTTCGAGGAATTTAAAAAAGCGCTGGAGCCTTACACGCTAGATTTCGTAGCGCCTTTGGCCAAGGGTGACGAAAGTGAGAATTTAGAGGCGTTTAAGACCAAGCTAAAGCAGCTGGCAGATTTTTATATAGAAAAAGATCGCAAAGTAGTAAGCTTTTGGACGATGGGCTTTAATCAGCACTCAAGAGGAACTTGGGTCAATGAGCAAAGCTACATGGTGCATTTCCTTCTCGGCAAACAAGCTAAGCCCGGCTGCGGAGCGTTTTCGCTTACCGGTCAGCCTAGCGCTTGCGGCACGGCTAGAGAGGTGGGCACGTTTTCTCACCGCCTACCTGCCGATATGGTCGTGGCAAATCCGGCTCACAGAAAGGTTTCCGAAAAAATTTGGAAGCTTCCAGAGAACACGATAAATCCAAAACCGGGTGCGCACTACGTGCAGGCTCTGCGTAATCTCGAAGACGGCAAAATAAAATGGATATGGGTACAGGTCAACAACCCGTGGCAGCAGATCGCCAACGCAAACCACTGGATCGCAGCGGCGCGCGAGATGGATAACTTCATCGTAGTAAGCGAGCCATATCCGGGACTAAGCGCGAAGGTAGCCGATCTAATCCTACCAACCGCGATGATCTACGAAAAATGGGGTGCATACGGTAATGCCGAGCGCAGAACTCAGTGGTGGAGACAGCAGGTCCTTCCTGTGGGCGACGCAATGAGCGATACGTGGCAGATGCTAGAGTTTTCCAAGCGCTTCAAACTCAAGGATTTCTGGGGCGAGGTTAAAGTAAATGATAAACTTACGTTACCAAGTGTCTTAGATAAAATTTCAGAATTCGGCTATACGCCAGAGACTACACTATTTGAAGTGCTCTTTGCAAACAAAGACGCTCAGGCTTTCGCTGCAAAAGATCCGATTATGGCAAGCTTCGATAACTCCGAAGTAAACGGCGACTCTCGTGGCGTCATCGGCAGCGACGGCAAAGAATTTAAAGGATATGGCTTTTTCATCCAAAAATATCTTTGGGAGGAGTACCGAAAATTCGGCACCGGTCACGGACACGATCTAGCTGATTTCGATACATATCACCGAGTGCGCGGTCTTAGATGGCCGGTCGTAGACGGCAAAGAGACGCTTTGGCGCTTTAACGCCCAATACGATCCTTATGCCAAAAAAGCGGCTCCGGATAGTGACTTCGCCTTCTATGGCAACGCCAAAGCGGCACTTCCTAGCGGCGATCTGAAATCCGCTACTTCTGGCGAAGAAAAAACAAGCCTTGCCAATAAAGCTAAAATTTTCTTCCGTCCATATATGGATCCTGTAGAAGTGCCAAGCGAGGAATATCCTTTCTGGCTATGTACGGGTCGCGTGCTGGAGCACTGGCATACGGGCACTATGACTATGCGCGTGCCGGAGCTTTATCGCGCCGTACCGGAAGCAAGATGCTATATGAATGAAGCCGACGGCGCCAAAATCGGCGTACAACAAAACGAGATCGTCTGGATCGAGTCGCGCCGCGGTAAGGTAAAAGCGCGCGTGGACTTTCACGGACGTAACGTTCCGCCGAAGGGACTTATTTTCGTGCCGTTTTTTGACGAGAAGGTTTATATCAACCGCGTCACGCTCGATCATACTTGTCCGCTTTCAAAAGAGACCGACTACAAAAAATGCGCGGTTAAAATTTACAAGGCGTAAATTATGGATAGGCGTGAGGTCTTAGGTATTCTTTCTTTAGCTGCGGGCGTAGGCGTTTTGGGGCTCGGAGTCGCAAACTCCAGCGAGCACGCCAAACTCCGCCCGCCCGGAGCTATAAGCGAGAAAGAATTTCTTAGCAAATGCCTAAGGTGCGGACTTTGTGTCGAGGCGTGCCCATTTGATACACTTAAGCTTGCGAGCTTTTGCGATCATGCTATTGCAAACGGCACGCCGTTTTTTATCCCGCGCGAAATTCCGTGCTATATGTGCGACGATATACCTTGCGTCGCGGCCTGTCCTAGCGACGCACTAGATAAAAGCCTGGTAAGCGAAGACTCCAAGCTTAATGTGCGTCTATCCAAAATGGGCGTTGCGGTCATAGATACCGAGCACTGCATCGCTTACGCCGGTATTCAATGTGACGCGTGCGTGCGAAACTGCCCCGTAATGGACAAGGCACTTCGCATTGACTACCGCCACAACAACCGCACCGAAAAGCACGCTCTACTCGTGCCCATCGTAGATAGCGACTACTGCACGGGTTGCGGTAAGTGCGAGCATGCCTGCGTCACGAAAAAGGCGGCCATCAGCGTCGTGGAGCGCGAGCGCGTCATAGGAATTTCCAGCGATAACTACGTCAAAGGCTGGATCAAGGGCGACGACACGAAGCTCAAGGATGCAGATACCAAAATCAAGCTCGATCCGCAAAAGAGCAAGGACTACTTAAACGAGGACGATCTAATAGAGGGGGCTAGACAATGAAATACACTATTTTAAGGCGTTTGAGCCAAATTTCTATTCTAGTCCTTTTTATTTTAGGAAATAATTTCGCCTTCAAAGCCGCGAGCGAAAACGGAATTTTATCCGGAATTCTAAAAGGCAATCTAAGCTCGTCGAAACTTTTCGGCACGATTAATCTAAGCGATCCGTTTGCGACGGCGCAGATGCTGCTAGCTAGCTTTTCTTTGGGCGCTACGGCGGTTATCGGAGCGGTTATCGTAGGCGCATTTTATGCGCTTATAGCGCCGCGAGTATATTGCTCATGGGTTTGCCCGATAAATTTACTAACCGATCTTGCCGCGTGGCTTCGTAAAAGACTTGGCATAACGACTAGACTCGTTAGCGTAAATCGCAAAGCTCGCTACGTCCTAGCGGTGCTAGCTTTAGTTTGCAGCGGAGCTTTCGGCTTTGCGGCATTTGAGAGCATAAGCTTTATCTCGCTTTTCGCGCGCGCCGTCATAGCGCTGAGTGCTAGTGCGTTTGCAATCGCGCTACTGATTGTAGTTTTTGAAATTTTCGCAGGCGATCGCACGATCTGTTCGCGGCTATGCCCGCTCGGCGGATTTTGGGCGGCGCTTAGCTATTTTAGCATCATTCGCATTCGCCACGAGGTTGATAAATGCACGATGTGCGGCAAATGCAAAATGGTCTGCCCCGAAGTTCAGGTGCTTAAGATGGTTGGGCGCGAAAACGGGCGCGTTAGTAGCGAGTGTATCAGCTGCGGGCGCTGCATCGACGTATGCGACGATGACGCATTAAATTTTAGTATATTAGGAGTGAAAAAATGAAAAAAATGGTTTTAGGCTTGGCTCTTGCATGCTGTGCGGCGCTATTTGCCGCGGACAAGACGGCTTCTATAGACGCCGACAGCTTGGGCTTTATAAAAAGCGTGGACGAATCGGCGCAAAATAAAAACTCTCTGCCCGATTTCAAATATAGCGAGGATGCTCCGGGCGCCGCTTCGAAGATCGAGCGCAGCTTCGAAAACGCTCCGCCGCTCATACCGCACAGCTTAGAAGGGCTTGTACCGATCACAAAGGATAACAATATGTGCGTAACCTGCCATATGCCCGATGTCGCTAAGGATGTAGGCTCCACGCCGATTCCAAAAAGCCACTTGGTGGACTTTCGCACAGGCGCGGATCTAAATGGCACGCTAGCCGAGCAGAGATTCAACTGCACGCAATGCCACGTACCGCAAGCCCAAACCAATCCGCTAGTGAAAAATAATTTCAAAGCCGATTTTAGCAGGTTTAGCGACGCAAATTCCACTTCTAATCTCATAGATACGCTAAATCAAGGCGCCGAGGTTGAGTAGGAGCGCGCGATGAAATTTTTACCACCGCTGCTACTTTGCGCCTGCTTCATCTATGCCAGCAACGGCGTTGCAATACCTAGTGGCGCTACGAGCATAGATGCGCCTGCAAAGATCAAACACGCTAGCTTCATACTAGAGCTTGACGCAAATGTCGCGGTGCTAAAAAATCTAGACGGCGAAATTTACGCAGGACTTGACAACGGCAAGCTCTATAAAATCACCATTAACTCTGCGGAGAGTTCCATGCAAAATTCCGCCGCCGGGCAAAATTTTGCAGATCAAAATTCCGATGCGGCGCAGAATTTCAATGCGAAAGCAAGCGTAAATTCCACGGGAAATTCCACCGCAAATTCCGCTGCCGTAAATTCTTTAGAAAATTCCGCGAAGCAAAATTCTGCCGAGAATTCTACGGCATTAAATTCCGCCTCGAGCGCAATATCCAAAACGCTAATTTTCGCCCTGCCCTCGTCCAAAAATTACCTAGACGAGCCGATGGGCGCTACCATATTCGACGTCGATAAATTAGGCAAAAAATACGCATTTTTGTATAACGGCGACGCGTTTGAAAAGATGCTGGGTGTGTTTGCGGGCGGCAAGATCACGCACTACAAGCTACCGATGACGGGGATTAAAAACGTCTATTTCTACGATGAAAATACCGTGATTTTACTAGGTCTTGGTAGCGAAATTTTATATTTCGACCTACCTAGCGGCAAGGTAAGCTTCGAGCAAAAGCTCACCATCGCATCTTTGGGTGGCAGCGCCTACGACCGCGCTAGCGGGATGTTGCTAGTCTCGTGCGAAGGCGGCATCGTGTTTTATTTCGACG
>CAUUQJ010000013.1:0-11886 GCA_963547085.1 uncultured Campylobacter sp.
AGTTTGCAGAGACGAGCCCTGCAACGTTTTGCAGCACGAACATGCTCGCGCTTACTAAAACGAGCGCTCCTAGGACGTGTAGAAGCCCGATTTTAAGGGCAAATCCAAAGGCTTTGACATAGCTGCCGCCATGGGCTAGGAAATAGCTCGCCGTTAGCAGCTTCGCGTGCCCAGGACCCGCCGCGTGGAAAAAGCCGTATATGAAAGAAAGCGCCAAGACCCATAGGATGGTGCTCGCGCTTGCATGCTCGCTGCTTGCGCGAAACGCCGTTTTGAGACTTTTCATAAAATCCATCGTCTTTTGCGCGACAAATCCCAGCGAGACCTCTTTGTGCTGCTCGCTTGAAATCTCGTCGCTACCGGATGTGGCGCCGTTTTTGCTCGCGTTATTTTGCGCTAAATTTAAAGAACTCTCCTCGGGCGGCGTCGTGAGATTTTGCGTAGAATGCGCGGAATTTAAAGAATTATCTCGCCTCGCCGTCAAATTTTCGCCCGCGCCTTTATCTTCAGGCGCCGCAGAATTTGCAGGGCCACCTTTTGCCTGCGCATTCTTTTTAGCGGCTTTATTAATCTGCGCGAGAGTATCCGAAGCAGCGATGTTTTTTTGAGCCTCTGCTGCAGCTTCCGAAACAATATCGCCGACCGATCTTTGGTTTGATCTGCGTGCTGAGCTGGCATTCGGTTTAGCTTGCCCGCCTTGCGCAAGTTTATCCTCTGAGCCCGCAAGGCTCTGCTCGCTAGATGCAAGACCATCCTGCGCTAAATCGGAGTTCGGCGCGCTTGAAATTGGCGGCTTTTTATCTGCGATCTTTGGCTTTTCGCCGCTAAATTCTATAAAGGTGGTGGCTAAATTTGAATTAGGCTTCGCTACAAAGCCCTCGCCTAGATTAATGGGCTTGTCGTCAAGCATTTTGAAATTGAAAAATCCCTGATCGTCGTTAATGGAAATTTTAAGAACGCGGTTATTTCGCAGCTCGAAGCCGACCTTTTGATCGAACTCAAACACGAGTCTGCCCTTTTTGACGAGGCTTATTGCGTTTTTAAAATTTCCCTTGATCTGCGTGCCTACGAGGTTGCTAAGCGCAGGCTTTGCGTTTTTTGGCGCTTGATCGTAGAATTCCGCCTCGCAAAGATAGTTTTTGGGGGTTAGATAATCGGTCATCGCCTTAGTTATCTCGGCAAGCTCGCTATTTTCAAGCTTGCCATTGGAATTTATATCGTAGGTCTGCATTATGACGTCGGTAAAATTTTGAGAGAAAAGCCACGAAAAATGCAGGCTCACGATCTTGCCGTCTTGTGCGAAGGGGGTAATGCTAACGTGCGCAGTGGGCGTGTATAGGGCGCATAGAGCGCACGCAAATATCCGCGAGCTAAAGATCGCGGATAAAAGTAAAATTTTAATAAATTTCATCAACTACAAATTTTCTCCGAAAACGTCGATCGTCTTTTTCATCGTCTCGTACCAATCTAGCGGCAGCTGATCGATCTCTATTACCTTTGCGCCCGTTTGTGCGGCGATAGTTTGCGCTGCCTTTTTAGAAAACTGCGGTGCGACGAAAATCACCTTGATCTTTTCCTCTTTGGCTTCCTCGATTAGCTCGGCTAAATCCGCAGGCTTAGGCTCTTTGCCCTCCACTTCGACTGCGATCTGCTCTAAATCGTATCGATGCGCGAAATAGCCCCAAGACGGATGATAAACCATAAATTTCTTTCCCTTGACGCCCGCTAATTTTTGCTTTGCGTAAGCGTCCAGCTCGTCAAGCTTTTTAGCAAATTTATCGAAATTTGCTTCATAAATTTTAGCATCCTTAGGATACTGTTTGGTTAACGCGTCTTTAATATTTTTAGCTTGAATTTTTACAAGCTGCGGATCGAGCCAGATATGTGGGTCTAAACCGCCGTGATGGTGATGGTGCTCGTGCGCCTCGTGGTCTTTGCCACCATGCTCATGATGCGCGTCATGATCGTGATCATCGTGATGCGCGCTATGATCATGTTCGTCGTGATGGTGATGCTCTGCCATAGCCATTTTAGTGATGCCATCTTCGGTGCGGATTATCTTCATCTTTGGATACGATGCGGCAAGCTTTGGTAGCCAGACTTCATCAAATTCTATACCGACTGCAAAATACAGATCGCTATTTTCTAGCATTTTCATCTCCGAAGGCTTAGGCTCGTATGTGTGCGGATCGGCGCCTTTGCCGACCATCGTATTTACCTGCAAAGTATCACCTGCGATCTGTTCAACAAAATACTTCGTAGGAAGTATGGTCGTGGTGACCGTAGGTTTGGCGAATGCTACGCAACTAGCTGCTAAAAGCGTGAAAATAAGCTTTTTCATAAAATTCCTTTCCAAAAAAATTGCGGAAGTATATCAAAAGCAACTTAGTTGCAACTTAATATAAATTTATCTAAATTTCGCTATCATCGCTTAAATTTTAAAAAAGGCGTAAAATGGATCCCAAAGATTTTTTAGCGAGTCATGATATCGCTCCTACGGCGCTTAGAGTGCATATCGTGCAGATCCTAAGCGAGAAAAAATGCCCGGTAAGCTATGATGAACTAGTAGAACAAACGGGTGCGAATAAAACCACGATATATCGCAATATAGCGCTTTTGGAAGAGAAAAATTTGATAATTACCAGCGAAAATAATCATAAAAGCTTTTATGAGCTTACCGACGGCGCCAAAGCGTATTTTGTCTGCGAAAGCTGCCATAAAATGGAGGAGATTTCGATGCCAACTTTGTCACAAAAAAATGTCAAAAGTGTACTCGTGCGAGGATTGTGCGAGAAGTGTGGCGGCTGAGGCGAGAAATTTAATCAAAAGCGCCAAAGAAATTTGGCTAAAACGCTAGGGCAAAATTTAACCGATTTTTAACGGATTTTTATAAAACAAACGATATAATCCGAGCGTTTCATATTTTAAAAGGGAAATTCAGTGAATAAAAACGATACGATAAAAGCAATAGAGAAGTTTGTAAGTTCTCAAGAAATGACGATGTTTCGCCTGAAAAAGGGTATCTACGGCGATGCGATGAAAAATCTTGATCAGGTTTTTACGCCGTATAAGGAGTTTGCCGAGTTTTTTAAAAATCCCGCAAATAGATTGCAAGAGCTGTTAGGCAACATCGCGTACGAATCGATTTTAAACTACACTGAAGCAGGGCTATCGCACTGCGAGAAGATCCACTCGATCTATTTTGTGGAATCCAAAGGACTTTTCAAAAGTGGTCTAAAGTATATCGAGCCTGATGCGACCGCGAGAGAAAGAGCCAAGAGCTATTACGACAAATTGCTGGAAAACAATGAGAAGCTTAACGAATATATCGATATCGGCTTGCAAAGGCTACATGGCTTAGAAGCAAAGGTTTTCGAGTAGGCTAGGCTAGCTTTGGGGTTTGATTTGCGCGGTGAAATTCTATCGCAAATCCTTAGCGCTTAAAATTCTATGATTAAATTTCACACCTTTTACAGATTTCACTTATACTATTTAATTCCGTGTTAACGCCGCTTTTAATTGCACATATGGTAATAGAGCGGCTTCAGGAATTTCGTGGCGACAGGCATTATCCGATACGATCAAAGAAATAATCTAAATTTTTAAAGCTCAACGAAGTGGGTTCGAAACAAACAAGCTTGGCTAAATTCCGTGGAGCTACCAAAAAGCAAGCTCTAACATAAACTAGCGCTTGGTTGGAGGCTGCGAATTTGAAATTTTGCGGCTAGCGCGAACGGGAATTTAAAATTCTAGCGCCACTTTAGATTTCTGCGAAATGCGGAATTTTAAAGCAGGTATTGCGCCCGCAATAAGCAAAACGCAAGATTTGAAATTTTCTAAAAATGCTCGCTGCAAAGTAAAAATTTAAGAGCCAGGCTGCAAGGCGATGCGGCGTAAATTTTAATTTACTCTGTAGCGCAAAACGCATTCAGCAAGAGATATTTTCGGAAACAGAAAGGGCGATAGAGAGCCGTAACGAATTATATTTGATTGCGCTAATACCGCATTGTTGGTATATGCAGTGATGCAGCCGATGCATAAAAATTATCTAGTGGTGTCAAGGCGGAGCGTGCGGTATAAATTTTAACTCGTTTTGGTGCGCTGTTTTTATTTATCGCGCGCGGCAAATTTAAGCGGTTAAACTTATTGCGATTAGAAAATTTTAAACGCGTATTAAAGCTTGGCGGCGAAATTAGCCTTGCTAGCACTCCGCTGCATCTTAATTTCGCCGCAAGCAGCTTTATTTATCTGCCTTTTCGGCTTTATATTGCGCTAGCAAGCTGCCTAGCTCATCTTTTATGCGAAGCTTTTCCTTCTTCATCGCATCGATCTCCAGATCGCTCATATGCACTCTGCCGGCCTGCGCGTCGGCGATCTTGTGATCCAACTCGTCGTGCTTCTCAAAAAGCGAATCAAATCGTGCGTTTTTGCCTTTTAACTCAGTGATTAAATCTCTGTATTCATGAAACATGCCTACTCCTTTAAAAAATTTATTCAAGTATATCAATAAAGCGCTTAAAACCTAATTTTAGCTATCAAATTTAGACTGAATTTCACGCATGAGATTCCAAATTTTAAGAGGTGAGATTTTAATTTTTAAAAATTTAAAACAGGCAAATTTAAATGATAAAATTTTAAGAGCAGAGCTCTAAAACCCTGCCGCTATTCGCTATTTTCGAGACGAGATTTTTAGGTTATGAAGCGAGCTGTGAATCTTTATGATCTATAATCGGCGTTGATTTTTACGTAGTCGTAGCTAAGATCGCAGCCGTACGCGCTAAACTCGCCCTCTCCGAGCCCCAAATCGCACCAGATCGTAAAGCTTTTTTGCTGCATCACGGCGTGAGCCGCAGCCTCGCGCGCGGCGTCCAGCTCGCGATTTTGCGCGTCATAAAGCAGCACGTCGTCGTATTTGATGCGCAGCTTTTCTTCGTCGCATTCGATGCCGCAGGCGCCTATGGTCGAGGCTATGCGACCCCAATTCGGGTCTTCGCCGAAGATCGCCGTTTTAACAAGCGGCGAATTGCTTAGCGCCTTCGCCGCCGTGCGGGCATCCTGGGCGTTTGCGGCACCGCTTACTCTAAATCGCACCAGCTTGGTTGCGCCTTCGCCGTCTTTTACAAGCATTAGCGCAAGCTCATGCGTCAGGGCGTTTAGCGCGGAGGCGAAGGCATCCTTTTCATAGGCGCATTTAGCGCTGCTGCAGAGCATAATCGTATCATTGGTGGAGGTATCGCCGTCGACGCTTATGGTGTTGAAACTCTGTTCAGCCGCCTTTTTTAGCAGCTCGTCCATATCAGCGCGCGGGATTTTTGCGTCGGTTAGGACAAAACAGAGCATAGTCGCAAGCGCAGGATTGATCATACCTGCGCCCTTGCAAATGGCTGCGATGTGAAATTTCTTGCCGTTTTTTAAAGAAATTTCATACGCAAGCTCTTTTTTTATCGTGTCAGTAGTCATAATGGCGGTGGCTAGGGCGTCTGAGTTTCGCGCCGAGAGGTTAAAATTTTGCGCGGCGGCGATAATTTTTTCCTTTTTGAGGCGGTAGCCGATGACGCCGGTGGAGCTCATAACGGGGTTTATCAGAGCGGTCTTTTTGCCAAGCTCGCTAAAAATTTCATCGATATCGGCGATTCCTTGTTCCCCAGTCATCGAGTTTGCGTTTTTAGAATTTACGAGGATAAAATTTGTTTTGAACTCCCCGCTCGCGCGCTCTTGCGTCCTTTTGAAATGCCTAATCGGCGCAGCTTGAAATTTATTGCTCGTAAAGATCGCGCTTGCGGCAAAGGGCTCATCGGCGCGGATAAATCCCAGATCGTTGCCCTGTTTTTTAAAGCCCGAATTCACGCCGTCAAAATAAAAGCCCTCGACATTCTGCAAGCCGCCCTCGAGCTTAGCGATTTTAAACATATCTCATCTCCTGTGGCTTGTATTTGCTGCGGATGAGTTTTTTAGTGTTGCGGATGCCCTCTGCCGTACCGATTACTAAAAATTTTACCCCAGTACCGATGAGGTAGTCGCCATCGGGCATCGGAATGAAGCGGCTGTTGGGCTCTTTGATTCCCACGACGTCGGCGTTTGTAAAATCGCGCAAGCGAGTTTCTTTTAGGCGCTTGAAGCGGATCCACGAAAAATCGGGCACTGTAATCTCCTCGATATCGATAAGTGAGTCTTTTTTATACAAAAACCGCTCCAAAATGTTTTCCATATCAGGACGTACGCTGATCGCAGAGAGCCTTTGTGCGGCGAGTTTGGATGGCGAGACGATGGAATTTGCGCCGAGCTTTTTTAGCCTTTCAGTATCGCTGTCATCATCGCTATTTGCCATGATGAAGTAGGGGGTTATGCGACCAAGCTCCTTTTCGTATAGGCGCACTAGCGAGATTATTGCGATATTATCGGCTAAATTTGGACTTAGCGTGATGACGGATTTTGCAGATGACAGATGCGCTTTTAGCATCGTGGTTTCTACATGCGGTTCGCCTACGATGAAATATGGATAGCGGTTTTCCTCGGCGATTTTGGCTAGAGCGGGATCGGGGTCGATCACGACAAAAGGCAGATGATTTTCGCGAAACTGCTTGGCAAGCTCGGCGCAGTAGATGTTGTTGTAACAGATAATGTAGTGGTTTTTGAGCCTTGCGATGTTGTTGATCATTCGTTGCTCCCTAAGTAAATTTTGAAGTTTGCCGTTTTTTATGACCTCGACGACGACGCCCAGGCAAAACGAAAAGGTTCCAAAGCCCATGAGGATGAATAAGACGGTAAAAATTCTACCCGCGGGCGATATCGGCGCTACTTCGGTAAAGCCTACCGTCGTAAAGGTCATGCCTGCTTGATAAAAGGCGTCTACGAGCGAAAAGCCAGCTATAAAGACATAGCCTAATGTGCCGATTAGCATCATTAGCACGATGGTTATCAGCGGTAAGCGAAAAGGACGTAGCTGGTCGTAAATTTCTGTGTAGAGGTTGATGTCCGGCTTAGTCGAGCCGGACCAGTCGAGGAATCGCTTGATCTTGTCCAAAACAGACATAAATTCCTCTTTTAGAGGTTATTTTGATTGTTTTTTCATAGTTCGTAGAGTTGAGGCGGCGACTTTGATTCGTCTGGTTGAGCCGTCTTCTAGCTGAACGCGGATGGTGCGTAGATTGACCTGGAATTTCTTTTTGGTCCTGTTATTTGCGTGGCTGACATTGTTTCCTACCATCGCACCTTTGCCGGTGATTGCGCATCTTCTTGCCATAATAAATCCTTGATGATTAAAATAAATCGCGATTATAGCGAAAAAATTTCAAATTATGCTTAAAATCCGCCGCGGTTTAAATTTAGCGAAATTTATGACAAAACTAAGTAAAATTCCGCATCTTGAAATTTTAAAGGAATCTTAATGTATGTCGCACCCAGCATTTTATCGGCGGATTTCGGCAGGCTCGCGGAGGAAATTCGCGCAGTCTGCGAAGCGGGCGCCGATCTCATTCACGTAGACGTGATGGACGGACATTTCGTACCCAATCTCACGATCGGACCGCTTGTAGTAAGCGCCGCGGCAAAGGCGAGCAGTAAGCCTTTAGACATTCATCTGATGGTTAAAAACGTGCCGTTTTTTGTCGATCTTTTTTTGCCGCTAAAGCCGAAATTTCTTAGCTTCCACATCGAGGAGGAGACCCATCCGCTGCGCCTCATAGATCACATACGCCGCAGCGGCGTCTCGCCCGCGGTCGTGCTAAATCCGCACACTCCGCTTAGCGTGCTGGAGTTTATCTTGGGCGAGGTCGATATGGTACTTTTAATGAGCGTCAATCCGGGCTTTGGAGGGCAGAAATTTATCCCCTCGGCGCTTGAGAAAATTAAGCAGCTGCGCGAGCTGATCGATCGCAAAGGCGCAAAATGCCTCATCGAGGTCGACGGCGGCGTAAACGGGCTAAATATCGCAGATATCGACGAAGCGGGCGCCGACGTCGTGGTGGCGGGCAACTACATATTTTCTTCAAACGACTATGCGGAGGCGATCCGTGCGCTTAAAATTTAAGCGCGGCACAGGGGTAAAATTTTGACGCATAGAATCGAAAATTTAATAAATTTACTGGCTCAAAAGAGCATAAATTATCACGATTTTATTGCTAAAGCAAGCGATATTGCCGAAATTACCGAGCTTTTCGAGCCCAAAGACCTCTCGATGTGGCGTACGCTGGGCATAGAGATAATAAAGCTAGATAGCGGCAAAATCACGCTCAAAACCCGCGAGACGGACATAGACGATCAGGAATTTTGCTTCGTGGACATCGAGACGAACGGCGGGCTCTCAAACGGCCAGATCATCGAAATCGGCGCGATAAAAACGCGCGGCACGCAGGAACTGGATCGCTTTGAGAGCTTCGTTTATGCGCCGGTCGTGCCCGAAAATATCACGGAGCTTACGGGGATCTGCGCGGACGATCTGGTGGGCGCACCGCCGCTAGCTAGCGTGCTGGAGCGGTTTAGACTGTTTTTAGGAGATAGCGTTTTTGTGGCGCACAACGTCAAATTTGACTACGGCTTCATCGACGCGAGCTTGCAAAAATGCGGCTTCGGGATGCTTTTAAATCGCAGGCTCTGCACCGTCGAGCTCGCGCGCCGCACGATCGAGGCGCAAAGATACGGGCTCGGCTCGCTAAAAGAGCTTTTAGGCGTGCAAAACGTTCACCACCGCGCATTTAGCGACGCCGTTTCCTGCTTTGAAATTTTCAAATTCGCGCTCTCGCGGCTGCCGTGGAGCGTGCAAAGCACCGAGGATCTGATACTTTTTAGCAAAACCGCAAAGAGCCTGACGCTGCCTAGGCCGCAGATTTCGGGGCACGGCGAGGGCGAAATTTTATAAATCGCGCGCCGAATTAAAAGATGAAATTTTAGTGAAATTTTGCGCTGCCGTTTGAGGGGTAAAATTTGCGCTTTTAAGCGGCGGCGCTTTAATCTGCGCAGATTGTGGTAGTATAAATTCGATCCGAGCGATTTTGGCGGCGCAAATCGGCGCGTATGGACCTAGATTTTGAAATTTTACCCTTGACGTAGCGATTGAATGCGCACAAATCGCGGCAGCGCAAATTTAAAGCGCTACTGCGGCGAGATGTGATTGCGAGCGAACCGAAACGGCGCGAATTTAAGCAGGCGCGGTTTTAGATAGCATTGCGATCGCACCGGATTTAAGTGCAAATGCCCGCAGCGGCGCTCTCCGCATATGCTGCTGGCGGATCATGCGATTTTAATTTGCTAGGGCGGGTGCCGCAGCGAGTGCTCGCGGAGCCTTTTTGCTTTCGCGGCTTTGATTTTTGCGGCGATAAATTTTGCGCCCGTCCGCGGTTTTACAACCTTGCTTCGGGCGAATTTTATGAGCGCTTGCAGTCGTGCGGATGCGTCCTTTAAATTTTAAAATTTAGCCTAGGCGCGCGAATTAGATGCTTTAAACTCTAAAATCAATAAATTTTGCCCGCGCCTGCCCGTCTTTTGCGTCCTAAAAGCGATAAATTTAGCGCGCCCGCACCAGCGCCGCAGATATGCTGAGCACGCGAGCCTTGCCGCATTCGCCCTTGGAATTTTGAGATTTGATTTTAGCTTGAACCTGGTTCGGTACGTGCCCGTGCGGCAAATTTTAAAATGGAGCTTTATAAAATTTTATCGCAAAACACAGCGCGATCGGAGCAAAATTGATGCAAACCCACTCTTACCATAGTGGCGTACGACGACCACATATGCACTAAATTTAGCGATAAGCAAATCCGCGATCTTAAATAATACGAAATTTGCGCAGACGCAGCCCGCCTCTCATCAAAGCATCATTGGAAGACTGACGGGCTTTATGAGTGAGCGGAGTAGTGCGCCGCCGTCGGGCGCCGCCATCTTTGCAAGAAGCGCGATCTTACGATTTAGCAGCCTTTCTTACCCCAAAATGAACATATCGCGGACTAAAATTCGAAACGGAATTTTATAAAGCGGATCGCTGCTTTTAAATTTACGTTGTAAATCTCATAAGCTGCGAATACGGCGGTTAAATTTTAAAATTCTATCTGTTTTAAATCATGTCTTGAGGTATGTATTGTGAAGGTCCGCGAGCCACTTGATTGGAAAATGAGTTTTAGATCGCGCCTTGCGTATATAACGCGCGGTAAAATAAATTTTTGCGCCGAAAATTTCACGCCGCTATGTCATCGCCGAGTCGCCCGCTGTCTTAACTCTCATCCGATCACTTCGTATTTTCAAACGCGCTAGAATTTCGGCAAAGTTCCGCTTTAATGTAAAATTTTATCTGCCTACCATGGTCTGTGGTTGATGAAATTTAGCCGCTCGCCGCGAGACGCGCGCGGTATTTGCTACCGTGCATGCGCGTCATAGCCCGTATCCTCTTGCCGCAAGCCGCCACTTTACTAACGCCAATATTTGTAGGCTTTCGCCTGCTTCTTCGCGTATATTTTTGCGCCTTGTAAGCTACGCGTCACCGCATCTGCGTCAAGGCTACGCCGCGTTTTTCAAAAGCACGCAAATCCATCCTGCATAAAATTTCGCTTCTTCGCCGTGCTTGCTGCCTGCCACACTTTGTCGTGCTTATTTGTTGTGAGCCGCCGCTGCCTCGTATTTCGCGACCATACCTACCGCGCATGTATACCGCGCTCGTTGCAAGTTTTAGCGCCCGCGTCTTGAAATTTCAGTCCAAAAGCCCTATTTAGCGCCGCGTCCAAGCATAAACAATCTCACCGCTTGTTCGGCGACGCGGGCTAAATTTTGTGTCGCGATCTCTTTTTCCATCGCGTGCTCAAGGCTCATCGGTTCATTTAGGATGCAAAAAAATGCGCCTATGCCCCGCTCGTTACAGCCGCCGGCACAGGGCGAGATACCGCCTGCCAGCGCGATTACGGGCACGCCGTAGGAAGCGGCAATCTTTGCGACGCCGCAGGGGGTTTTGCCCATCGAGCTTTGAGAATCGAGCCTTCCTTCGCCTGTGATGACGAGCTCGGTGCCTTGCATATCGCGCTCTAGCCCGATCTCTTCGGTGATGATGTCGATGCCCGGCTTAAGCGTCGCGTTTAGAAAGCTTACGAAGCCAAAGCCTAGCCCGCCGGCAGCTCCTGCTCCAGGGCTATTCCAAAGCTCGCGTCCGAGGTGCTTGCTTACGACGCTTGCAAAATTGATAAGCCCTGCATCGAGCTGCTTTACCATCGCCGCATCCGCGCCCTTTTGTGGGGCGTAAATATATGCCGCGCCGTTTTCGCCGAAGAGCGGATTATCCACGTCGCAGGCGATGAGAAACTCGCATTCTTTAAGATGCGGCAGCACCGAAGTGCAATCTATCGTGGCGAGTTTAATCAGATCCTCGCCCGCTCCTGTAAGCTCTGCACCATTTGCATCTTTAAATTTAAAACCAAGCGCCCGCAGCATCCCCATGCCCGCGTCATTCGTAGCACTTCCACCGATGCCGATGATAAACTTTCGCGCGCCGTGCGCGATCGCATGCGCTATCATCTCGCCAAAGCCATAAGTGCTCGTTTTTAGCGGGTTACGGCGCGATTTTTCGATGAGCGGCAGACCCGATGCGGACGCCATTTCTAAGATGCCTAGCTCGCCTTTTAAGGCGTAGCGCGCGGGCGTTTTTTCGCCTAACGGATTTGCTACGATGACGTCCATAAACCTAGCTTTTAGCGCGTCGGCAAGGGCTTCAACGCTTCCTTCGCCGCCATCTGCGATAGGTTTGACGAGTACCTCGCAGCCTAGCTTTTCGATGCCTGATTTTACGGCGTTGCCCGCCTCAAGCGAACTAAGTGAGCCCTTAAATGAGTCGATCGCGACTAAAACTTTCATATTTTTCCTTTAGCTGGTATTTTAAAATTTTGGAATTTTACAGCGCATAGGCTAAATTTA
>CAUUQJ010000014.1:0-11838 GCA_963547085.1 uncultured Campylobacter sp.
AAGCATCTACTATGGGACTTGACGCTCCTAAGCCTAGCTTAAAAGGCTCTACCGGAGTATTTGAAGCCGGCTATAAATACGATAGCAAAAACCTTATCCTTAGCCTAGGAGGCAAAGGCTACGTAGGCAAAACAAGAGGTGCGGCTATCAATGCAGGGTTTGAGATTATGTTTTAAATTTTAAGAGATGCGTAAGCCCTGGCTTGCACATCTATAAAATCAAATCCTATATAAAATTTCAGGGGCGGGAGATTTCTCGCCCCTTTTTAAATTTAGACGCTACGCAGATGATCCCGTTTGTGGCGCATAAAGAGACCATCAATCTTGCAATGCAAAACGGGATAAATTTAGTAGCTCTGCTCTTATGCGATAACGATCTTATTAAACGCGCAGTATCCGCTCGCATAAAATTTTACCGCAAGCGCTACAAGATAATTCATAAAATTCTATGCCGCTTTAAAATTCTGCGATACGAAAGAATTTAGGCTCAATTCGCAGGGGAATTTCATAGTCTGCCTTATGTTTAAAGAACTGGCGTAATCTTAGGTTCTTTTACCAAAGCCCAAAAAGCTTATCAAAGCGGCAATACCATCATTATTGGCTTTTATTTATATCCTGCGCTTTATATTTTAAAAGTGAAGCTACGAAATTTCGAAGTAAAAGTGAAATTGTATAAGAAAGATCTTGCAAAACTTAAAATTATAAAATTTTAAAACTGCTTGTCTTAGAATTTATAAGCAAAATTTCGTAAGGTCTAAATTTTTAAAATTCCGTGCTTTAGAATTTCAAATTTCAACTTATGCTTCTCATTAAGATTTAGGCTAAATTTAAATTTTAGACAATGAAATTTTAAAATTATGCGCCTAAATCTTGCCTGCGAATTTTAAAATTACCCAGCATAGTTTCGATCGTTCGCTTCAAAGAGGCGACCTGTTATAAAAATAAAAGTTTACTCTACATGAAACAAGTCTTGGCACGAGCTTTGCTTTAGCTACACAAAGCCTTAAATTTAGACCTTGACGGCAGGTAAAAATCTAACTTGCTTACGATATAGAATTTTAAGCGGTATTCATAGCATTGCAAACCCTACCTTTCTTATAATTTTATAGTTTGGTAAACGGGTTATACAAACGAACGGTCTATAAGTTTAAGATCTACTTTTTCGCAATTTGATACTAATAGAAAATATTTGATATCTCGTTAAGCTATGGGTTTGAGCCTACTTTTTCGTAATTTTATAGAGTAAATTTCCTATGCTTTGTATGATCTGCACGAGTACGATCAGAATCACGACGGTGTATGCCATTATATCGGGGCGGAAGCGCTGAAAGCCGTAGCGGATCGCCACGTCGCCGAGCCCGCCGCCGCCGACTGTGCCCGCCATCGCCGTAAATCCGATGATGACGATGAGCGTTAGAGTAATCGCGCCGATGATACTAGGTAGCGCCTCGACGAACATTACTCGAAAGATTATCTGCGTCTTGCTCGCGCCGAAGCTCTTTGCCGCCTCGATTACGCCGCTATCGACCTCCAGCAGCGCGCTTTCGATGAGGCGAGCGATAAAGGGGGCCGAGCCGATAGTAAGCGGCACGATCGCCGCGGTGGTGCCGATGCTCGTGCCGACAAGAAGCTTCGTAAGCGGAAAGAGCACGATCAGCAAAATTATAAACGGAAAGCTTCGCAGCGTGTTTATCACGACGTCCAGCACGGCGTAAACGATGCGGTTTTCGCACAGCCCGCCGCGGCGCGTAAGAATAAGCACGATCGCAAGCACGAGCCCCAGAATAAACGCCAAAGCCGTGCTTACGAAGGTCATATACAGCGTCTCCAGCGTCGCGTTTAGTAGCAGCTTCGGAATCACTCCGCTAAAAAAATTTTGTATCCACTCTATCATTTATGTCCTTTCATTTTATGCCCGTTTGCGCTATACCAGGCTTTTGCGCCGCTTTAAAAAATTTTTGAAATTTTAAAATTTACGCCGCAGCAAATTTTACGCCTTAAAATTTTAACCCTCGCGCAGCGGCAAATTTTATGAAATTTTACCGCTTTGAGCCCGTAAATTTAGATGAAATTCTATCTAAATTTAACGCGCAGCCCTTAAAATCAGAGTGTAAAATTTTAAAATTTCAAATCCGCGCGAAATTCCGTCCCGCGCCCTCAAAAAATTTCAAATTTCTTAAATAGCTCGGGCTCGTTCTGCACGATGCCGCGCTCTATGAGGCTTGACACGACTTCGCGATTGCAAAGCGTCTCCTGCGGCCACCGGCGCGTATAGCCCTCCCACTCGTGCTTGCTCGTAGCGTCGATGCAGATACGATCATTCTGCGCCACAAACACGTCGCGCAGCGCATCGATGCTATTTACGACGCGCCAAACGCTCATATAGAGGTTGCTCGCATCATTCCCCGCATCGGTAAAAATCAAAATTTTAAAATGCTCGCTAAATTTCAAAATCCGCCGCCAGCTCCGCTCTACGAGCTCTTTTTTGTCTATATTTATCAACACGAGCGGGTTTTTCGTATCGCAAAAGTGCTGCTTAAGCGCCAAAATAGCGGGCTCCTCGCTTTGAAATTTAGCTAGCAGCTCCTCATCGCTTAAAATTTGCGGCGCCTGCGAGCTTAGATCAGTCGTCGCATCGATGCCGAGCTTGCCGCCGAAGCAGGAGTTCGGGCTTGCGTGATCGAGCTGATCGCACACACCCTCGCTAAAAACGAGGCTGCGCGCACCCATGCGGTTTAGGACGTACTTCGTAAGCGCCTCATACTCATCTAAGCTCGGCGCGTCCTGCGGCACGAAAACGGCGTGTTTTACGAAGCTCATCTGCCCCACGCCCCAAAACGCGTGCATGATCTGTTTGGCAGCAGCTGGGTAGCGCACGGCGATCTTAGCCAAAATCAGATTGTGAAATACGCCGTTTTCGGGCATTTTATAGTCAATCAGATCGGGCGCGCTCGTACGAAACAGCGGCAAAAAGATCCGCTCGGTCGCGTACCCCATAAATTTATCCTCAAGCGGCGGCTTGCCCACGACTGTGGCGTGAAATACGGGCGCGCGCTTGTGCGTGATCGCGCTAACCTCCATCACCGGAAAGGGCTCTACCGGCGTGTAATATCCGGTGTGATCGCCGAAAGGCCCCTCCGGCTCGCTTACGGCGGGATCGACAAAGCCCTCGATCACGTAGTCCGCATCGGCGGGAACGTAAATTTCATTCGTAAGCGATTTTACGAGGCGAGCGGGGCTGCGGCGGATGAAGCCGTAAAGCAGCAGCTCAAAAATCCCCTTCGGCAGCGGCGCCTGACCGCACCAGATATAGAGCGGATCGCCGCCGATCGCCACAGATACGGGCATCTTGCGCCCCGCTTTGCGGTATTCGTCGAAAAAGCCAGCGCCGTCTTTGTGGATCTGCCAGTGCATCCCCAGGCGGTCGCGCCCGTAAATTTGCAGACGGTACATGCCGAGATTTTGCGTTTGCGAGTTCAGATCCTTCGTATAAACCTGCCCCATCGTGATAAAGGCGCCGCCGTCATTCTCCCAAGTCTTAAGGACGGGAAGCTCGCCCAAATCGACATCGGCGCCCAGATGCGCGACCTGCTGGCACTCACCGCGACCGCTAAGGCGCTTTACAAAAATTTTACGCAGCGAGATTAAGTGCGCTAAAAAATCAAGCTTTTCGCCGAAGTTTTGCGGACGCTTCGGCTTTAGCAGGCTCTGTATCTCGGCGGCGATCTCGTCAGGTTTGCGGCCGAGGATTAAATTTAACGCAGAAGATGAGCCGAAAATATTGCTTAGCACCGGCGGCATCCGTTTGCCCTGCGCGTTTCGCACATTCGTAAAAAGCAGCGCCTGCGAGCGCTCTCTTTTTACCTCGATATAGCTTGCGTGCGCTATCTCAAGCTCGGTGCTAATCTGCTCCTTTACCTCGCGCAATAGCCCGTTTTCGTAAAGCCTCTTTATCCAAAAATTTCCGTTTAAAATTTCATCAAAGCTCTGCATCCGCTGCCTTTAAAAAAATAGATTTTTTTCTTGCGGTTTTTGATTTAGAAGCTGCAAGATCGCGCTTTTTTCCGCAAAAACCAGCGCGTAATGAAACTCGGGCAGGCTCTTTAGCGCGCTTAGCTTATTGAAGCGAAAGTCGATCTTAACGCCGTCTAAGCGATCTTCCCAGCTAGCGCAGACGATAATTTTTTCGCGGAATTTTGCCCGCAAAAACTCCGCCTCGCGCGCAAAAAGCTCAGGATCGCTCTCGGCGATAAAGGCGCGGTAGCTGCCGCCGAGCGAGCTAACGTTAAAAAATCTATCCACAAAAATCGGTTCAAAATGGCCGAATGCGCTTAAGCTTTGAAATTTAAAGGGTATGTTTTTGCGCGAGAGATACTCGATCACGCCGCATAGCTCGGGCAAAAACAGCTGCGGAAAGATTAAGTTTGAATAATAAAGCCCGCCGAAAATGAAGCTGCTGTAAAATATCGAGCCGCCGTAAAGCAGCCTAAAATCGTCGCTCGCGGGGATAGTGACAGGCGAGATACCGAGGCTTTGCAAAAGATCGCCGTCGGTGGTGAAGTAGGTATTTTTCTCTTTGGCATTCAGCAGGCTGATAAAAAGCTCGCCTTTGCTGCGCGGCGCAAACATCAAATTTTTCGGCACGCTCGTGTAGCGCAGGATCTCGCTTTGCACTTCGTTTATCAGCACGAAGCCGTGCCGCCACGTCTCGCCCAGAAATTTTATTAGACGCACGAGCGCCGAGCATAAATTTTCTACTTTGATAAAGGCGATCTCGTCGTTGAGCGGCTTGAAATTGTTATCGAAAATGATCGCGTACGCGCCGTTATCGATCGCGGTGCGCACATCGCGCTCGTTTGCGCCGAGTGCGATGAAAGCGCCCTTTTTTGCGACTTTTGCGGGCTCGATCGCAAAGCTCTCGACCGCGGAGATCGCAGGATTATTTAGCATCGTTCCGTTTACGATACGGGTTAAATTTAATAAATTTACCATTAAGAATTCCCTGCGGCGGAGCTTTTGGCGGACGCGCTCTTTGCGGCGCGGCGAGGCTTCTTTGCGGTAGACGCGGAACTTGCGCCGGATGCGGCGGCGTCTTTTGCGGCGATTACGGCAGGTGCGGCAGTATTTTTTACGATGCGGCTAGATTTTGCGTTCTGAGATGCGTTTTTGACGGGTGCCCATTTTGCGCTAGCTACGGAAATTTTATTTTGCGCGGTACTTTTTATAGATGCGTATTTTGCGACAGATGGCGATTTTGCCGTGGATGTAGAGGCTGCACTTGCTGCGATACTTTTAGCGGTCGATGCAGTTTTTGCGACAGATGCAGGTTTTTTAGCGAGCGGGGATTTTTTTGCGGGTGCGCTTTTTGTTACTGCATTTTTTTTAGCATGGGCGTTTTTGGAAAATGAGGTGTCCTTTTTAATGCTCGCGCTAGAAAGACCTGCCGTGCGCTTTCTACGCGACGAGGCGCTTGCTTTAGAGCTCTCGCCATCCGCGCTCGCATATTTTTTCGAGCGCTCGTCCGTAAATTTATCGGTGCGAGAAAACGAGCGCACGACCACGCGCGCGCCGAGCTTTGCACATTTTAAAGCGGCGAACTTCGACAGCTCGCAAACGCCTAGCGTTAAAATTTTACGTGCCGCAAATTTTAAAGCAACCCCTGCGCCGAGCTTTAGCGCCAAGGGTGCGCTCACGCACGCAAGCCCGCCCGCTCCGATCTTTGCGGCAAGGGAGTAGTTGCGGTAAAGCTTTAAAATTTTATCTGAAGCACCGCCTTTTTGCGCGCAGAGCCCGGCCGCGCCGTAGATAGCGAGCTTTGAAGTCTTGCGCGCTAGAGCCCTCATCGCTAACCTACGATCGCGCCGTTTTTTACGGGCGCGAGAGTACTAAGCAGCGTAAGGCTGCCGTCCTCGGCGCTTAAAATCATACCCTCGCTGCTATGTTTAAAAATTTTAGCGGGTTTTAAATTTGCCAACACGCAGATCTGCTTGCCGACAAGCGCGGCGGGATCGTAAAATTTCGCGATACCGCTGATGATTTGGCGCGGCCTCTCCTCGCCCAAATCGATCATAAATCGCAACAACTTCTCGCTGCCCTCAATGTTTTCGCACTCCAAAACCGTACCGACTTTGATAACGCACTTTTTAAAATCATCGATTTTAATCTGCGCTTCAGATGTCGCGCCTTGGGCTTCTTGCGCCGTAGCACCCAAGCCGGAAGCGTTTGCGTTTAAGCTTAGCGTGCCTTTTGCCGTGGCATCCGTACCGGAACCGCTTGCAGAATTTGCAGCGCCGTCCAGTCTATCGTAGTCCGCCTTCGGCATCAGCTCATGATCGATCTTGGTAAAAAGCGGCTCGCACGGCTTAGCCTTAAAATCTAAAATTTCGCCGCGAAGCACTAGCTTCTCATAAAGCGGAGTGGATATTTCAAAGCCGAGCGTGTCCGCGATACTTGCTGCCGTCTTCGGCATCGCAGGGCTTAGCAGCACGGCAACTTTAGCCAGAATATTTGCGACCAATGCGACGAGAGCCAGCGCTTTGACCTCCTCGCCGTTTTTCATCAAATTCCACGGCTCGTATTTCGCAATCGAAGCGTTTGCGAGCGCAAGCGCCCTCCAAAGCTCCTCTAAGTATCTATTGGTAGCGACCTCCTCAAGCGCGCTAAGTGCAGCGCTCAGATAGGAGTTCGCCTCCTCTATCTCGGCGGTGAAAAATTTCATCACGTTTTTGGAATTTATGATGTAATCCGAGTATTTTGCGCTCATGCCGACGATACGGCTGAGTAGATTTCCAAGCTCGTTGGCAAGCTCGGAATTTACGCGGTTGATGATCGCTTTTTGCGAAAAATCGCCGTCTTGGCCGAACGGTACCTCGCGCAGTAAGAAATACCTAAACTGCTCCAGCCCGTAGGCGTTTGCGACCTCGCGCGGATCCACGACGTTGCCTAGGCTCTTGCTCATCTTTTTGCCGTCTCGCGTCCACCAGCCGTGAGCTGCGACGCTACGCGGCATATTTAGCCCCAGGCTTATCAAAAACGCAGGCCAATAAACGGCGTGAAAGCGTAAAATATCCTTGCCCACGATGTGCAGCGCATCGCTCCAATACTCCATCCGCTCGCCGCCCGCGCAAAATCCGAGCGAGCTAAGATAATCCATCAGCGCGTCCAGCCAGACGTAAATCACGTGCTTCGGATCATTTAGCTCGGGCGGAATTTTAATACCCCAATCAAAGCCCGTTCGCGTGATCGAAAGATCCTTTAGCCCGCTTTTTACGAAGCTTATCACTTCGTTTTTTTTGCCTAGTGGAAGGATGCACTTTTCATCCTCGTACCATTTTAAAAGCCGCTCTGCGTAGGCGCTAAGCCTGAAAAAATAGCTCTCCTCTTTTAAAATTTTAGTCTTTTTGCCGCAGTCGGGGCAATACTCGCCGTCGATTAGCTGAGCGGAAGGAAAAAAACTCTCGCAGCTTACGCAATAGTTGCCCTCGTATTCGCCCTTATAAATGTCGCCCTTTTCATACATCTTGCGAAATACGTTTTGCACCGCCGCCTCGTGCGCGGCATCGGTAGTGCGCGAAAACATATCGTAGCTGATGTCAAACTCGTCCCACAGGTCTTTAAATTTAGCGCTTACGCCGTCTGCGTACTGCTTTGGGCTCTGGCCGTGCTTAGCTGCGGCCTCCTCGATCTTTTGGCCGTGCTCATCGGTGCCCGTTTTAAAAAACACCTCGTGTCCTTGCAGGCGGTAAAATCTAGCCATCGTATCGGCGATGATCGTCGTGTATGCGTGACCGATGTGCGGAACGTCGTTTACGTAATAAATCGGCGTCATTATGTATTTTTTCATCATTCTCCTTGCGCTTACTTAAATTTGAGTAAAAATTTTATTAGTCCTATTGCGCGGCTGTGCCGGTATTAGAATTTAGCGTGTATCTTACGTATCCGGTCTCCGGCTCGATAGTAATACTAGCGGTCTCTCTTGCATCATTAGTAAGTGTAATAACGCACTGGCCCACAAAAAGCCTATCATATGGCACATTAGAGTTCGCTAACTGCCCCATTGGGCGACCGTAAGAATCAAAGGAGATGGTGTGATTGTTTCCATTACCGCAATTAGTAAATTGTATATTTCTTATATTATATGTTGCTCCTAAATTTAGCTTTTGATTCATCCTTGCACCATCAGTATTGGCAGGTTGCCTAGCAAAGCCCGAAGTAAGCAGTTTGTTAGGATTCTGCGGATCAGCTGCCATAGAATTTAGGCTATTTGGTTGTCCGTTTGAACCAGGGAAGTCTCCGTTATCCCAATATATATTATATCGCCATCCTGCTGCAGAGCCCGGTGCTCCTTGATCAGTAAATTGAATCCTCCAAAATCTCTTAAACCAATTAGGATCGTCAGGATCGAATTTGTTATCATTCATAGCCAGCTGCTGAGTATAACGAATATGAGCAGCTACTTGATCTGCCGCCTCCACAAGGCTATTTCGATTGATTTGAGGCACTGCCACCGCCGCTAGAATTCCAACCACCACGATGATGAAAATCAGCTCTATCATAGTAAATGCTTTTTTCATAATTTTTACCTTTCATAAAAATTTTGTTTATATTTTAACATAAAATTTCGCAATTCGCACGCCTCGCTTGTAAATATCTATATTTTGTATCGAATTTTTATGATCCGAGACATATTCCGGCTTATCCGCATAGATAAAAGCGCTGTCCCCGCTAGGCAGTCCGTAAAATTTCAGACGCAGGCAGAGCCTCTCGTCCTCGCAGCTTACGCTTTTTACTCCGCGATTTTTTAACTCACTTGCCAGCTGCCTAGCTACGTCAAATTTATAGATAAAATGCCGCTGCGGTTTGTTTGCGAACATCGCCTCATACATCACATCGCTAAAAATCACTGCAAAATAACTCACCGCTAAGCTTACCAGCGTCACACCCACGGCGATCTTGTGAAAAGTGCGAAATTTAGGCAGCCTGACGCGATATGAGTTAAAAAGTACTCGGATAATCAAAGGCGTAGCGATAACGCAATACGGTAGCATCATCTCAAGCGGTACGCGCTGTCTTAGCGAAAAAAGCATCGTTAGACAAAGCGCGCTCGTGGCTATGAACCACAGCAGGCTCTTTTCCTCTTTGATCCAAATTCTATAGATCGTGTAGATGAAAAATAAAAACACTAAAGGCGAAAACGCGCCCGCAAAAACGCCCACGGTGTCTAAAAAATACCCCTTCGGCTTGCCCTCCGAGCTTACGTCGTAAAAGATCACGCTGAAGCTAAATAGCGCTATGCAAAGTAGCAAAAGCTCCTTTTTGCGCGTATAAAGCGCCCAAATTCCAAAGCCTACGTAGAGCATAAAAAACGCTCGGTCGATCAGGGCGCAAGCGGAGAGAAGCACGAAAAGAGCGATATTGTATTCGCTCTTTGCAAAATAGATCGCCAGCAGCGTGAAAAAAACGATGATACCCGCCGGATTTAGTAAAATCGCGCTACTCATAGACGCAGGAAGCGCCATAAATAGCGCCGTAGCGACCACTCTATCGAAGCGGCGCTTTAGAATAAATTTTGAAATTTTATAGATCATCGCGGCGTTTGCGAAGTGGATCAAAATAAACGGTATGCGCAGGGCATAGTCGTTGCGCCCGAAAATTTCGCAGCTTAAATTTGCGATTAGCGAAACGAGGGATTTTTTATCGTAAAAAATTTCAGCCTCGTAGTAGCTGATGCTTAAATTTGAGATCGCATAAAGCAGAAATATGCCCTGAAACAGGCACATTATGGAGATTACAAAAATTTCGTTTTGATAAAGCTTCTTCACTCTCATCCTTGCTGCGGGCGCTTTAAATTTACGGCCTAAATTCTACGACCGAAATTTCATAAAATTTAAGCCGCCGAATCCTTTAAAATTTAGCCGCTGAATTTAACCGCGCGCCGCTTCATTCCTCTATCGTATAATTTTCCCAAAAGAAATTTATCCACTCATCCGTCTTTGAAATTTTAAAATCGGGCTGGATAAGCGCCTTGGGTTTGTAAAAAATTACCGCGGTTTTAAGCTCTATTTGCGGAAATTTCTCTAGCAGCACGCGCTTGATCTCAACCATACTGTCGCCGCTGTCGATGATATCGTCCACCAGCAGCACGCGCTTGTAAAGCTCCAGATCGGGCACGTTGAAAACGTCGATGGTGTCGAGCTTTTTGGTATCTGCGTAGTGGATGGAATTTATCGAAAATATCGTACGCATATCAAGCGCATTGGCTAGCGCGTGACCAAATGTGAGCCCGCCTCTAGCGATCGCCACGATTGCATCGGGCATAAATTCGTCCCTAACCTGCTTTGCTATAACTCTTGCGTCGCGATCCATCTCGTCAAAACTATAAAATCTCATATCTTTCCTTAAAATTTAATGCATTAAAAATACTAAAACGCTAATCGCGCCAAGCGTCAAAACGCCGAAATTTAAATCTTTTATCCTGCGCTGAGCGAGTCTAACTACGATATAAGCGATAAAGCCAAAGCTTAAGCCGTTGGTGATCGAGTAGGTAAAAGGCATCAAAAATACTATAAAAAAGGCAGGGATTAGAATTCCCGCGTCGCTATAATCGATCTTACCAAGCTCGCTAAACATCAAAACCCCGACCATTACGAGGATCGGATAGATTGCATTTGCGGGGATCGCCTTAAATAGCGGCAGCATAAACAGCGTCAGCACAAAAAATATAGCGCAAAATACCGCCGTTAGCCCCGTGCGGCCGCCCGCCTCCACGCCGCTGGCGCTCTCGGCAAATGCGGTGACCGTGCTCGTGCCGATAACGGCTCCTGCGACGCTTCCTATCGCATCGGAGGTTAAATTTCTAGATAATTTTTTCATGCCATCTTTGCTATTCTCTCCAAAAAGTCCCGCGCGATTTCCTACGCCGGTAAGCGTGCCGATGCTATCGAATAGATGCGTGACGAAAAATGTGATTATAAAAGGCACGAACGCAAGCTTCAGCGCTCCGGGGATATCTAGCTTAGCAAATATCGGCGTTATGCCGCTTGGCGCGCTTACTATGCCATGTGGTGCGGGCGAAATTCCAGCCACCCACGCAACGCACGAAGTAATCAAAATGCTTAAGATAAACGCCGCCTTGATTCTAAGCACGAAAAGCACAAGCACGACCGCTAAGCCTAAAATTCCAAGCAAAACATTTAGATCTTTTAAATTTCCTAAAGTTACTAGCGTCGCCTGACTAGGCGCGATGACACCCATCTGCTTAAGTCCGATGAAGCAGATGAAAGCCCCGATACCCGCGCTTATGGCGCGACGCAGATCAAGTGGGATAGATTTGATAACCCAAACTCGAAAGTTCGTAAACGAAAGCACGGTAAAAAGCGCCCCGCTTATCGCTACGATGCCAAGTGCACTCTGCCACGGCATCTTCGCATCCACGCACAACGCAAAGGTAAAATACGCATTTAGCCCCATGCCGACGCTAAGCGCAACGGGGGTATTTGCAAAAAGCCCATTAAATAGCGTCGCGATTATCGTAATAAGCGCGGTTGCCGTAACCAGCGCGTCAAAGGGCATGCCTGCGATGCTCATAATGTTAGCGTTTACTGGCACGATGTAAATCATCGCCAAAAACGTAGTAAGCCCTGCGATAAGCTCCTGTTTTACCGACGTTTTTGCCGCGGCGAGATGAAAGAATTTCTCCACTTGCTCCTCCTTTAGAATTTATTCGTAAATTTCGATCTGATTATACAAGCTATCGCGCTCTACGGGCACAAAGCCCGCCGTGCTGATCATATCGATAAAATCGCGCTTACTCTGCCCTTTTTTGCTGCCGGCGCCGGCG
>CAUUQJ010000015.1:0-11588 GCA_963547085.1 uncultured Campylobacter sp.
CGGCGGTGCTACGGCGGCATATAGATTCGATCTGCCAAGCGGCTATCTCAAGGCTAATACGCAGTTTAACACGGGCGATATCGAGCACGATTTCAGCGTGCAGACTAACGGCTATCACTGGACGCAGGATAGATATAAAAACGCGAGCACAAACTACACCTCACCTACCATAGGCAATATCTACGATCCTAAAATTCTAAATTACACCGGCGCTAAGCGCGGAAGTGGGTTATATCACTACGCGATCTTGGATATGTATAACGTCTCGGTGCTAGATGATATCACGATAAATGATAAATTTGACGTAATGTTAAGCGCATCTAAGGCGTGGATGAGGCAGGAATCCTACAATACCCGCCAGCAAAGACTTGTCAAAGCCTATAGCGATTCTGGCTATAGCTGGGCGGGAAGCCTGATCTTCCATCCGATAGAGGATGCCAGTATCTACTACACCTACGCAGATAGCTTGCAACAGGGCTCTACCTATGTTTATAAGAGCGGTCCGCATAACGGCGAGGTCGTCTCTACGTCGCCGTATCGCTCCAAGCAGCACGAGATCGGCGCCAAGATCCGCGTAGCCGATATGATCGATTTTAGTGTGGCGTATTTTGATATACGTCGTCCGATCGCCTACTTAAATAGCTCTACGGGGATCTACGGCATAAACGGAGAGCAGCGCAACCGCGGATTTGAGTTTATGAGCGGCGGACGAATTACGCAAAATTTAAGCGTGCTAGGAGGCTTTACCTACATCGATCCTAAGATGCATAACGTAAGCATCGAGGGCGCTAATCGCAAGGTCGCAAACGGCATCCCCAAGCTAAACGCAAATTTAATGCTTGATTACGTGATCCCGGGCACCGATAAGCTTGCGATCAGCACAAATTTCCACTACACCGGCAAGATGTATCTGGACGATCTAAACACCCAGCGCACGCCTAGCTTTTTCGTTACCGATCTTGGTATCAGATACACGAGCGAGCACCTTTTGGGTGATAAGACCACGCTGCGCTTCAACGTAAATAACGTATTTAACAAAAAATACTGGGCGGGAATGTATCCTGCGAGCGCCGACGGTGCGGGCGGACTTAACGTAACTAGCGTACTAGGCTCGGCAAACGGCGTAACGCTGGGCGAGAGCAGAAGCTTTATGCTCTCTGCGGAGGTGAAATTTTAAAATCTAGCAGGCTTAAAATTTCTACTTCGGCGGCGCGAATGGTTATAGCGCCGCTTTTAAATTTATGAAATTTTATCGCCCTAAGCGGCAAGATTAAATTTAACGAGGCTTGGTTTTAATTTTAAAATTTAAGCCTTGGATTTTGAAATTTTAAACCTTAATTTTAAAATTTTGATCTTTAAATTTTTAAGCCGCTACGCCTCAGTTTGCCCGCAAAATTTATCCGCGCGCGGTTTAAAATTTAGCCGTTTTTGGTTATAATCTTTGCAAAACCACGAAACGGAGAGCAATGAAACAAGTCCTAATCATCGCAAGCGGAAAGTTTGCGCGCCATTTTTTATCCAAAGTTTGTAAAATCAAAGATGTCATCAGATCATATCGCGTCATAGCTAAAAATACGGATGCCGTGCCCGCAGAGCTTGAAAACGAGTCAAATTTTTCGGTCGAAATTTTTGATCCTACTAGCATTGAGCGGTTGCGCGTGGTGCTAGTAGGGGAGGAATTTGACCGCTGCATAGTGATAATGGAGGATGAATTTGACACTAAAGTAACGCTTGAAAATTTAAAGACGCTCGCTCCGGATTTAGAGCTTTACGTGGCCGATTTTTGGGGACTTTTGCGCGAGAATAAAAATGAAGCTCACGTAAAAATCGTAAACACTCTTGCGCTAAATTCCTCGCGCTTCATAGGTTTTTTGCCGGATAGCCCCGTTTTTGCTGATAATATCGGGCTTGGGCGCGGAGAGATAATGGAGGTAAAAGTGCCCGTAGGAAGCTCGTTTGCGTATAAAAAAATCAGTACGCTTTCTAATGCCAAATATCAAATTCCGATGATCTACCGTCACAACAATTACATCGTAACGACACCCGGCTCGCGGATATATCCGAATGATACGATCTTAGTCGTTGGTGAGCCTAGCGCGCTGCGAGCGGTGTTTGCTGAAGTAAAAAAGCAAAGCGGACAGTTTCCATCGCCGTTTGGGCTAAATATTTTCGCGCTAATTGATATGAAAAAAATGAGCGGCGACGAGATAGCTAGGACGGTTAGAGCGCTTGAGTTTTTGGATTTGCATATTAGAAATCATAAAATTTATTTAAGAATTTTAAATCCTTTGCTAAACGACGCTTTTAGCGAGCTTAAAGCGCTGTGTGAGCGAGATAAATTTGAAATTCTCATCGATTACTCGGGCGAATTAAATTTAAAGCGCGACGTGAGCGAAAATAAAGCAGGCTTGGTAGTTTGCTCAAGCGGAGTTTTTGAGGCGAAAAAAGCAGCACTTAAAGCGCTTGAAATTCCGGTGTTAAGCCTTGGAGAGGGTGAGCTAAAAGACGTGCGTAAAAGTGTCGTGTTAAGTGCCGGCGAGCGGCTACGCGAGGAATCAAGTATCGTCTTTGACATCAGCTCGCAGCTAGGGCTAGACGTGTATTTGTATCTTTTCGGCGAGAGCGAAAAGGGCGAGTTTGCGCAAAGCTACGTGAGCTTATCGAAGCTTTTTAAGCAGAGTTTGTTCGTGATTCCTTGCGAGCGACAAAATCCGATTTTAGCGCTAGGTAGCGAGCGAGATCTGCTGCAGTTCGTGCCATTTAATGATAGAATTTTGGCGCGCAAGCTCACATCGATTTTTAATCAGGATTTGGATCAGATGTATTTTAAACTCGGCAAAAATCATCAAATTTTCGTTCCGAGCGATTACGGGTATGAAAAGTAATCGAAATTTATGTTACAATTACCCAAAAATCAAAGGCTAGCGTATGAAAATCGATCTTAATTTAGGCAAAAAATACAGCGTTTTTATCGACGAATTGCATAGTTTAAAACTTAGCGGCAAGGTCGCTATCGTGACAAATCCCAAAGTAGCGGGGCTGTGGCTTGATTTCTTACTGCAGCGGCTAGATTGCGAGCAAAAATTTATCATCACGATCCCAGACGGCGAGGAGTATAAAAATACCGCGAGCGTGGAGCAAATTTTAGAGCAGCTTTTCAGCTCCAAGCTTGATCGCAAAAGCACGCTCATCGCTCTTGGCGGCGGCGTCATCAGCGATATAACGGGCTTTTGCGCGAGCATTTATGAGCGCGGCATCGATTTTATCAATATCCCGACGACCCTGCTAGCGCAAGTAGATGCGAGCGTCGGCGGTAAGACTGGCGTAAATAATCGCTTCGGCAAAAATTTAATCGGCTCATTTTATCAGCCGCGCGCGGTTTATTGCGAGAGCAAATTTTTATCGACGCTTCCTGCGCGAGAGTTTGCCGCAGGCGTAGCAGAGGCCGTAAAGATGGCTGTATGCTTTGATGTCGAACTATTTAAATTTTTCGAGACGCACGATCTGAAAAGCGCCGATGAAATTTCGCACGTAATCGCTCGTTGCGTGGAGATTAAAGCAAGCGTCGTAGAGCGTGATGAGCGCGAAAGCGGCGTGCGTGCAGTGTTAAACTACGGACACACCTTTGCTCACGCTATCGAAAAAATTACTAATTATAAAAAATTTTTGCACGGCGAGGCTGTGGCGATCGGCATGGTGATGGCAAATGCTTTGGCGCGGCGTCTCGGTAAACTAAGCGGCGAACAGGAGGAGCGAATCCGCAAAGTGCTTCAAAAATTCGCACTTCCGATAAAATTTCACGTAGAGGATGCAGCGGAATTTTACGAGCTGTTTTTTCTCGATAAAAAGAGCGAAAACGGCAAGATAAAATTTATCCTGCCTGACGGCATCGGTAAATTCTACGCTTCCAAAGAGATCGCAAAAGATGAAGTAATCGCAGCGCTGAAAGAGTTTGAATGAGAGCGCTTGCAGCTATTTTTTTGATTTTTAATCTTGCATTTTGCGAGGCAAATTCTACGCTCTCCACCGCGCACACGCGCTTAGAATCTAACGCTAGCTCTGCCGCTAGTGAGAAGAAAGATGAAAATTCTAAGCTATCCGCGTCGCTAAAAGATCAGATCCGTGTTATTGACGACGAGATCAAAAATAATATCTGGATCTCGCGCTTTTCAAATTTCATCGGCTATCAAAATTTACAAAAGCAATCCAGCCAGCTCGAAACGGAGCTAAAAAAGAGCGCCGGCACCGATAAGATCGCAGAGATTCAAAAAAGACTTCGCGCCGTTAAAGAGCAGCTCATACTGCTAAAAGAGTATGAAAAATCTCCGTTTTTAGATATCATCGCGATGCCTGAAACTCCCGAGCCTGCGCGCATTACAAATCCTTTTTCGATAATTTCGGGTTTTTCTACGATTAGAAATTTACAAGCTCAAAAGATGGAGCGGAAAAATGCCATCGAAAATATTAAAGCTTTAATCGATAAACTTGAAGCAAAAAGGGCGCTATATGAGCGCTTGATGCAGATTGATACGGACGCAAGCGCTGCGGCGGAGCTTAAAAGCTTAGATTACGAGCTTAGCGAGTTTAGCTCCGCGTACGAGATCGCGCAGACTACGTACGACGTTTACGAAAAAAAGATCAACTCCCAAATCGCCGTGCAGACCGCCGATATAAAAGCTCAAATCAAGCGCGCGGGAAACATCGCCGTGTGGATTTTAATTGTTATTGCGCTGTCGTTCTTATGCAAAATAATAGCGAAAAAATATATCAAAAACGATGAGAATTTTTATATCGTAAATAAAGCTATCAACGTTTTAAATTTCACGCTGGTTGCGCTGATACTGCTCTTTTCTTACATCGAGAATATGACGCATTTTGTGACGGTTCTTGGCTTTGCCTCGGCAGGTCTAGCGATTGCGATGAAAGATATGTTTATGAGCTCCTTAGGCTGGCTTACGATTGTGCTTGGTGGCAGCTTTCGCGTGGGCGATCGCATAAGGGTGCATAAAAACGGCGAGACCTACGTAGGCGATATCATCGATATTTCGGTGCTTAGGATGACGATTTTTGAGGACGTTACTATGACTACGTGGAGAGAAAATAAACGCGCGGGCAGGGTTATTTTCATACCGAATAATTATATTTTTACCGATCTTATCTCAAACTACACCCACAGCGGACTTAAGACCGTCTGGGACGGCATTAGCATACTTTTAACATTTGATAGCAACCATAAAAAGGCGATGTATCTCATAAAAAACATCGTGCGGAAGTATTCCAAGGGCTACACCGATATCGCCAAAAAGCAGATGGGCAAGCTTCGTTCGCAATATAGCATCAAAAATCCAAACGTCGAGCCTAGAATTTTCAGCTTTTTTGAGCCGTACGGTATTGAAATTTCGGTTTGGTATATGACGAACTCTTATGCGACGCTCGGGCTTCGCAGCAACATCTCGGCTGAAATTTTAGATGCGCTAAGAAGCGAGCCCGACATCAAGATCGCTTATCCCGCATACACGCTTTTTAACGGCAAAAATTATGCGGCGGCGGGCGGAAATTTTGCGGCGCAAGATCTCGGCTCGGAGCAGCAAGGCTCGCAAAATTTAAACGCAACGGCGCAGGGTGCGGGCTTTGCCACAGGAAGCGGATCCGGGAGCGAAATTTGAAAATTTATTTTAAAACGTTTGGATGCCGCACCAATATCTACGACACGCAGCTTATCAAAAGCAACCTCAAATCGGGTGAGATCACGCACGACGAGCAGGGCGCGGACGTCGTCGTGATAAACTCCTGCACTGTTACGAACGGCGCCGACGCAGACGTGCGAAACTACGTAAATAAGATGAACCGCCTCGGCAAAAAAGTATTGCTAACCGGCTGCGGCGCGGTATCGCGCGGCGAGGAGCTGTATAAAAACGGCGCGGTATTCGGGGTGTTTGGGATGTCGCAAAAGGAAAAGATCGACGAGTTTTTGGGCTCGGAGTCGAAATTTTACGATATTGGCGATCTAAGTAGCGTCGAAAAAAATCTGGTAAGCGACTACGAGGATCACACCAAGGCCTTTATTAAAATTCAGGAAGGGTGCGATTTTAACTGCAGCTATTGCATAATCCCCTCGGTGCGCGGCCGCTCGCGAAGCAGCTCTGAAGACGCGATCTTAAAAGAGGCGGTGAGCCTTGTCGCAAACGGCTTTAGCGAGATCGTGCTAACCGGCACCAACATCGGAAGTTACGGCAAAGCCGCGGGCACGAGCCTGGGCGCGCTGCTTCAAAAGCTGGGCGCGATACGCGGAATTCGCCGCATTCGCCTAGGCAGCATCGAGCCCTCGCAGATCGATGGGAGCTTTCGCGAAATTTTATCTGAGCCGTGGCTGGAGCGGCATCTGCACATTGCGCTTCAGCACACTTCGCAAAAGATGCTTAGCATAATGCGCCGCCGAAATTCCGCGCTAAGGGATTTGGAGCTTTTTTGCGAGCTTGCGGAGCGTGGGTTCGCGCTGGGGACGGACTTTATCGTCGCGCATCCGGGCGAGAGCGAAGAGATTTGGCTCGAAGCGGTAGAAAATTTCAAAAAATTTCCGCTCACGCATCTGCATGCCTTTATCTTTTCGCCGCGGCAAGGGACAGCTTCGGCGTCGCTAAAAGGCCGCATAGACGGCAAAACGGCGAAGGCGCGGCTAAAGATGCTGCAGAACATAACGGCGCTGAATAATTATAAATTTCGCCTTTCGCACAAGGTGCCGTTAAATGTGCTTATCGAGCGGAAAAACGGAGAGTTTTATGAAGGATATGATCAATTTTATGATAAAATTTGGATCGAAAGCGATGAGGATTTGTCGAAAAAATGGATGGAGATAAGAGATTATGAGGTTAAATTTGATGGAAATTTTGCATAAAATCAAAAAAAGCAAGCTAAATATAATTCTGATTTTTTTAGTGCTGCTTATCGTTTTGCTCTCGATCGTTTATTTTAAAGACGATTCGCGATACATTACCGAGCGCGAATTTAGCGAGCTAGTCCGCGCAGATCAGATCAAACGCGCGCATATCGAGGACGGCAATTTAAATTTTACCTACGACGGCAAACGCTATAAAATTTTAGTTGATCTCGTAGATCTTAAGGAGCTATCAAATCACGCTCTAATCAGCAAAGAAAAGGATGATGGCACGAGCGGTATCAGCGCGATTTTGGTGATTTTTACGTTCGCATTTTTTCTCTTCGTGTATTATTTTGAAACCGTTTTGGCTAGACGCCGCAGGATGGACGGCGCCGCGCGTCAGAGCGCTAGCGCAGGCGGCGATCTCGGCGATCTTTCGCCAAGCGTTAGCGACGTGAGATTTAGCGACGTCGCGGGCATCAGCGAGGTCAAGGACGAACTCATAGAGATCGTGGATTTTTTAAAAAATCCCGCAAAATACCGAAATTTTGGCATCAAGCTACCGAAAGGAATTTTAATGATCGGCGAGCCGGGCGTCGGTAAAACGCTAATTGCAAAAGCCGTAGCGGGAGAGGCGGACGTGCCGTTTTTTTACCAAAGCGGCGCAAGCTTCGCCGAGGTCTTTGTGGGCGTCGGCGCTAGGCGGGTTCGCGAGCTGTTTGCGAAAGCCAAATCCTGTGCGCCTGCGATTATTTTTATCGATGAGATCGACGCGGTCGGCGGCAAGCGCGGTATCGGGCGCAACGACGAGCGGGAAGCGACGCTAAATCAGCTGCTGACCGAGATGGACGGATTTGAGGAAAACAGCGGCGTGATGGTAATCGGCGCAACCAATAAAATAAATTTGATCGACGATGCGCTATTGCGCTCGGGACGCTTTGATAGGCGCGTTTTCATCGGGCTTCCGAATTACAAAGACCGCATCGAAATTTTAAAAATTTATTTAGAAGGCAAAAAATGCAGCGCGAATATCAACAAAGTAAGCCGTCTCTGCGTGGGCTTTAGCGGCGCGGGAGTAGCGACGCTGGTAAATGAAGCCGCGATCAACGCTCTTAAGCGAGGTAGCGATACGATCGAGCTTAGCGATTTTGAAAACGTGCGAATGAGGGTCTTTTACGGCGTGCAAAAAAGTAGAATTCTCACCGAATACGAAAAGGAGATCCAGGCGTTTTATCAGGGCGCAAAGGCGCTTAGCGCGTATTGGTATTCGTTTGATTTCGAAAAGATCGAGCTTTTAAACGATAAATTTTTAAACGAGGATTTCGAGATCGAATCCAAAACGCAAATTTTAAATCAAATCAAAGTGCTTTTAAGCGGTATGGCGGCGCTACAGATCTATAAAAACGACGCTTTTTCAAATTCCGCTAGCGACGTAAAGCAGGCTATCGCGCTGGCGCAAAAGATGGTTTTCGAGCTCGCGATGGGCGATAGCTTCACCCCTAGCGCGCAGAGCGTGAATAAAATTTTGCAAGATTGCTACGACGAGGTAAGCGAGATAATCCGCACGATGCAAGATAAGCTAAATCAAATTTCAAAGCAAATTTTCGTCTATGAGTTCATTACTTTCGAGGATGTTCAAAAGATCTGCGAATCTGATGGTGTGGAGCAAGAGGGCGCTTCTGCGCAAGAGCAAGATTTGCAAACGCCCAAAGAAGATAGCGAAAGCTCTGAAGAAAAGCCGCAAGACGGCACGCTAAATTTCGATTAAATTTTAAAATTCCAATAAAGGAGAGGAAAATGGTAAAAATAGGTGTTTTAACGATCAGTGATCGCGCTAGCGGTGGCGTTTACGAGGATTTAGGAGGCAAAGAAATAATTGCCGTGATGGATGATTGGCTAACTTGCGAGAAGCAGTATTTTTATGAAATTGTCCCCGATGAGCTTGAGCAGATCAAAGATAAGCTGATTTATCTTTGCGACGAAGCGGGTTGTGATTTGGTGCTAACTACGGGCGGTACGGGTCCTGCTCTACGCGATGTAACGCCTGAAGCTACCGAAGCGGTAAGTGAGAAATTAATGCCAGGCTTTGGCGAATTAATGCGCGCAGAGAGCCAAAAGATCGTGCCTACAGCAATTTTATCGCGCCAGATAGCAGCGATCCGCAAAAAATCTCTGATTATAAACTTACCGGGCAATCCAAAAGCGATTAAAGAATGCTTGCTGCCGGTATTTCCTGCTGTGCCGTATTGTATTGATCTAATGGGAGGAAATTACATAACAGCGGATGAAAATAAGATAAAAATATTCCGTCCTAAACGCAAATAATTCGCAAAATTTAGCAGGAATTAAATGATTTATGATATTATTTGAGCGCAAATTTAAGGAAAAATATGAAAATAAATCACAACGATATTTTGGAATTTCATAAATATTTTAGCAAAATTAGCCACAGCAAAGGTCGTATTCGTATCCGCGTAAGTCCTAAAATTAGGGAGTTGCGGGATAGTGTGAGCGAAGAGAGCCTGAAGGCTAAAATAGCTGCAATTCGCGGGATAAAAGAGTATAAATTTAACTCTCTAATCGGATCGCTGACGATTCATTACGACGAAAATATTTTTCCGATGCACCTTTGGGAGCAGTTTTTAAGCGGCATCAGTTCGCCTGAGCTAGTAGCGCTTGTAAATTCCAATATCGAGGCGATTTCTTGAGCGAAGAAGCATTGCGTAGCATTAAAAAATCGCGCAAAATTTCTAATAAATCTCGTAATTTAAATGAGGCACAAATTGCAGATATCGCTCTTTTGCTTGAAAAAGAGGCACAAATTTTTCAGTTTTATTCGCTGGGTGCAGTTAAATTTCAAGATAAAAAGTTAGGAGAAATTCTATCTTTACGAGCTGGATTACTTGAGCGGATGCTAGACTTTGCTAATTTTTGCGAGCTTGGCGCTATGCCTCCTGAAAATAGCAGTGAGGGACTGGTTGCAAAAGGTATGAATGAGTTTTTGGCTTCGGCGCTTTTGATAGAAAAAAGCTCTATGATGTTTTATGACGATTTAATTAATTCGTGTAAGAACGCGGAATTTAAAGAGCTGCTGTATAAAGCGCAGGCGGTTTCGTATAATGAAATTTTGCCGATTTTAAAGGAATTAAATTATAAATACGAAGCTGATTTAAATTCTTTGAATTTCGCTGATTTATTAAATGAAATTTTAAAAAATCCGCAGGGATTAGAGCGGATATTTCAAAAATACGATTTGCAAAATATCTTAAATAGCGCATTTTCCAATTTAATTAAAGGAATTTTGCAGAAAAATTAAATTAGGATTGCAAAAATCTAAAAAAGTCGCTATAATATCAAAATCTATGTAAAGTTGATAAAATGACTTTATAATCTTAACACAAGGAGAATGAAATGCCGATCCCATTTCTAGCAGGTTTTGCGCTTGGTTGCGCGGCGGTTTACGCTTATAACAATCGAGATAAAATCAAAGAAGGTGCGAATAAAATCGTAAATAGCAAAAGCGTCGAGGAGCTAAAAAATAGCGTTAAAGGCGGAGCGGAAAAATTAAGCAAAAAATCGAAAGAAATTTTTGCAGAAGCCAAAGAAGGCCTAGACGATGTCGCTGAGGCGGTAAAAAGTAAAAGGAAGACTGGCGGTAAAAAAGCTGCGACAAGTAGCGATAGCACTGCAAAAAAAACCAGAAAAAAGCCGGGACCGAAACCGGGATTTAAAAGAACTAAAAAATCCACTGCGAGCGCTAAGACTGGCACAACACCGGTAGGTGAGACATCCGCAGCATCTACTACTCCGCTTAATATCCCGCAGATCGTAAAAATGGACGATAATTCTTCGGCTAAATTTACGTCCGCAGACGATAAATCAGAAAAATAGAGGCCTAGATGAATAGATCACTTACGACACAGCGTTCGCCGCTGGATCACGTTTTAAGCGGCGCTATAGCAGGGGCGATCGGCGGTTGCGCCGTAGAGCTCGTTAAAGCCAAAGAAGGCAAGAGCAAATCTAAAGCGATTCGCGATGCGCTGGATATTGCGCTAAGCGGCGGTATCATCGGCGGTGGCGCGATTTACAGTGCAAATAAGCTCGTACAAGGCGAGTATCTACGCGCAGCGGCAGGCGTCGCAGTATGCGTAGGCGCGCTCATTGCGGGTAGAAATTTTATTCTTAAGGTAGGCAATGAGTAATCCGTATATCACAAAAAAAGATTTGAAAGAAATTCTAGACGATTACGATTTTGGTGGCAATAAATATTCTAGCGGCTCTGCGGGCGGCTTTGCTGGCGATGATAAGCTCGGCGGTTGGGCAAAATGGATAAACGAGCGGGTAAATTCTACACCTTTTAATAGCTCAGCCTCCGACAATGGCTCGGATAATAAAGATTCCGCCGCTCAAAGCTCAAGTGACGTAAATTCTACTCAAAGCTCGCAGAATTCCGCTTTCGGTGGAATTTTTAATTCCTTGGGTGGCAGGCAAAACGCGAACGGCTTATTTGGTAGCAACTCATTTATCACAGGCATCGTTCTGGGGGCCGCAGCGACCTATTTTCTAACCGACGAAAACGCGCAAAAAAAGCTTTTTAAGCTCATTGCAAAGGGTACCGAGATGTTTCAGATGGGCGTTGAAGAGATGAAGGAGCGATTCGAAGACGCCAAGGCAGAGATGCAAGAGTAGTCGATGCAAAATTTTAAAATTT
>CAUUQJ010000016.1:0-11468 GCA_963547085.1 uncultured Campylobacter sp.
CCGGCACGGGAAATTTAAGCTCGGGCATATTCGTCATCGGCATGGCGGCGGGCGCCGCGATCGCGCATAATTTCTTGCTCGCAAGCTCGGCCAAAGGTATCACTGAGTTCGCTCCTTACGCGGTCGCGATCGGTTTTGTTTTCGCGCTTTACGTGGGCATTTTTCAAAGACGCAGCGTTTAAGGCTGATATTTAATCTCAGAGATCAATCTATACAGAGGCGGCGTATCTAGCCAAGCTCTGGCGGCGTACTTATAAAGAAATACGCTGCTGGAGCAGAGCGCTCGCTGTAAGATTGGCGCAAGCAGCTAGAGATGGAATTTAAAAATTTGTAGCCGTATTCATAACGCGATAAAGCAAATGATAAAATAGATTCCGCGCAAGAAAGATTACGATCAATTTTTAAGAGTTGCTCCTTTAAATTTTAAAATTTAAAGGCTTCGCCATTTGAGGCTTCTTTCATTTAAAGCTCTTTAATTGCTAATTAAAATCCAGCCATACGTGGCGCTGGGTCTTATCCAAATCAATGCCTTTTGTCTTCATAAAAAATTCTTTTATCCTAACGTAGTCGTCCATAGTTTCTATCGTAAAGGCGATATCTTTATCCTTGCCTCGAATTATTATATTATCGTAGAATATAAATCTAAGTTGAAATTTAAAAACTAAAAAATATATAAATTTTAAGACGAATAAAAACAAAAATGCAAGTATAGATATGAAAAATACTCTGAAACTACCTGTTTCTATATATTTTCTTACGTCGATAGCCAATACTAATATACAGATCAATAAAAAAGCGATTATAGTAGCATACGGATCAAATTTTAAGAAAAATCTATAAAAAGCGCCTTGCCTCCTAAGCCACTCATTATCTCTTGCAAAATAGGCTCTTTTTACATCCTTAAGATCATCTAAGAATATAGTTTTTTCGGGCATTTTATTTGTATAATAAGTAACTCGATCATTATAAAATTTTACAAGTTTCTTATTGTAAAAATTTGTAAAGTATTCCATTATTATAGGCAATCCGAAAAATGGAAATACTATAAAAAGCTGATTATATCTAGTTTGATTGGGTTCGTATGAATACATAAAAATCATAATCGCAAGCGTGCATACCGTAGCAAGAACTATATAAAAATTCGTCCTATCTTTGAGCACCAAAGGCTCTTTATTGTAATCACTAGCGCAACTCGGATTTTGTTCAAATTTATTAGATTTTTCGTTTGTATTTATCGTAGAGTCATCCGTGAGTTTTTCAAATTTAGAGTTTTTACTGTCAGAATTTCTGGCATTAGAATTCTCCTGTGATTCTTGCTCTAAATTTTGATGTCGTTCATTTAGAATTTTCTTTAGCTTTTCGAGCCTCTGTTTTTTTATTCATCTTTTATTCTTTATAGCCTACACAAAAATTTGTGGCGGGATTTTATCTAAATTTTTCCCTGTTTTGAGTAGAAAATAGGTCTTTAACTCCCTGTATTCTTTGCTGCTTAGAAACGAAGCCTCTATAAAAGAACTTTTGTCATATATCAATATGCTGTCATTTATAATATCAAAGCCTAGCCCGTTAAAAAGCCTATATAGCAATAAAGGAAAGAAGCTAATAGATATAATTACCGCAAAAATTATCCAAAAATTTTCCTCCCTTCCGTCTATCACTACCGCTACGAAAAAAACCAAAAGCAAATATATAAAAGCAAATAGCAGCATAAGGCATTTTGTCTTTTTTGATATTTCGGGATATGACGGTCCCGTGGTTCGTTTGATACAAGTTATATCTGAAATTTTGGTCTCATATAAAACGGCTTCCGTCTTTTTAGAGTATAGAGTTATATCGTCATTTTTAAAGCATATATAGCACTTGCCGAAATTTGAAAATTTATTTAATGCTCTGAGCGGAAAATAGCAATCCAGCAAAACGAGAAATAAAATTTGCTGGGCGGAAAATTTACCGCAGACCGCCATCAATATCGTAGTAATGATATAGATCGCGCCGATGATAGCATTTAAAATTATAGCGTGGTCTTTTATGGTTATTGGTTCTTTGTCATAATCCCTTGTTTGAGTTTTAAAATTTTGCAGAGGCGTATCAGCGGCGCAAGAGAGATTGCTTTGCGATTTTTGTTCAACGGCATTCGTAAAATTTCGTTCGCTGACATTTATAGAATTTCGCCCGCCATCGCTCGTAAATTTTAGTCCACTACCCGCCAAATTTTGCTTATCGCAATTTTTATTTTGCAAGAAATCCTTTATATTTTTATCATACCGCGTTTTGCTTATGCCAAACCTAGCAATTTCGTCGTTATGCATTTGGCCCCTCTTTTATATACGCCTGATTTAGATATAACTATCGCGCGAGTTTGCACACGGAGATCAGCCTTGCGCATTTTTTAAAATTTGCAAAATTTCGCTTATCTTTTGTGGATCTTTAATGCCTCGCGCATCCTCCACCCGGCTGTTTAGATCGATAGCGTAAGGGCGCAGCACGAGCGCCTCACGGATATTTTGCGTGCCGATACCGCCTGCAAGAATAAAAGAGATCGCACCACCTTTGGAAGCGGTGCTACACTTATCCGCGCTATCATCCTTTGCGGCACCCAGCTTGTCCACTTCGCCGCCGTCATTTGAAGTATTTGGCGCGCCCGCCTCATAGTCGCTTGCACCTTGATCATTGACGCCTTCGCTTGCGGGTCTTACACCACTCAGCCTAGCGGTAGCACACGCACTAAATTTGCACTCATCGTCATTTTTTTCGGCGCGACGATCGGCGCTCGCTTCTTGTTTCGTATTGCTCGATCGAACAATATCATGTGTGCGTTCGCTCACTTCATTACTATTAGAAGCACAGCACACGTTGCTTACCCTCTTGAGCTTCAAATTTCCGTTTTCGCTATGCTCCGTGCAAGAATTGCCGCAGCTGCCGTTTTTATCGCGCTTTAAATTCCCCTCGCTATATCCGCTACAGATCGCGCTGTGTTTAAGATGGCTCCTTGCGCCGTCTGAGCCTTGAGCCGTGCCTGCTACATAGCATTTTTTTTCGCTTGCTGCATCATTTTGCATATCGCAGCGCCCGCTAGCCGGGTCGTATTTTGTGCCGCCTATATTTTGAGTTGCGCTACTCGCGCAGTATTTTTCATCGCGTGCCGCACCACCTCGTTCTTCGCAGCCAAGCCCTACGCGTCGCAACAGATCCCAGTCGAAGCTAACGCCGTTACCGCCCAGGCTAGCTCCTTTGGCATCGAATAAGATCCGATCGAAGCTCAAGCCCTCAAGTGGCGGCATCTCAGCGCCGATACTTAGCACCTGCCACGCCTCTATGCCCGCTGCATTGAGGTGTGTTTTGAAATTCGCGCTTATGCGTCCATAAATCTGAGCGCAGTCTATCTTACAAATGCTGCAAATTTTTAAAATTTGCTCCTCGTTTAAAGCTTCCGCGTCTAAAATTTCAAAATTTAGATCTTTTATCAAAGCAGACGCGGCGCAGCTTGCGTTTAAATTTACGCTCAAATCCTCGCGCTCGTTTTCGTAAAATTTTAAGCCGCCGCTCGTGCCCGCGTAAATTTTATCTTCACAAATTTCACTGCCACGAGCTTTGTCGCTAAAATTTTTACATTCGCATGCGGCGGCGCCGTGTTTTTCGCAGCTCAAAGCAAAGACCCCGACGCACTTTGCGCCGTTTTGGTGCGCGATACGTGCGATCTCGCGAGCCGTTTCTATGCTAACGCGGCGCTTGGAGCTCGATACGAATATCACGCCTAAAAACTCTACGCGCACGACCGAGCCGTCGCCCTGGCTTCGCAAATCGCTACTGAAATTTTTATCGCAATCGGAATTTTTCTCAGACGTAAAATTTGCATGATTTTGTGCGCGACAGGTAAAATTCTCGCTGCCCTGATTGAAATTTTGTGCGAAATTTTGGCCGTCAGAATTGAAATTTCGCGTAGAATTCCCGGCGCCCGAATTAAAATTTTGCCTAGAATTTTTACCACAAAAATTAAGAGTTTTTATCGAGCTCTCGCCATCTGATTGCGGTAAATTTTTAGCGTCGTCCGCGCGCTCTAAATTTGCGCATAAAGCCGAGCTGAACGCCAGCACCGCGTGAGCTTCGGCGGCGCTTTTGATGCCGCAAATTTTGATCTTACTTCTGTATGACATATAAAAATTCCGTCACGTAAAGCTCGCGCGCATTTAAATTTCTGCTCGCGCGGTAGGTCGGATAGCGGATCTCTATCGTGCGCACGGAGCCGATGTGCTCGAGGTTTTTTAAAAATTCCGCCTTCGAGATAAAGCCTTCGGAATTAAAAGAGATTATTAAAAATTTCGCCGGGAATTTCGCCAGCAGCGCGAAAAATTCCTCCGCAGCACTTGATTTTTTATTATATGCCGAGCGGTTCCAGTCTGCGGGGATTCCAGAAACCCTGCTAAGCCCCGCAGCATTTGGGCGCTTGCCCTCGTTTATAAAATCCGTGATCAAATTTAGCATGAAATAGTTCGAGCCGTAGGGGTGCTGATTGTAAGGGGGATCGAAATACGCGATGTCAAGCTGCGAAAAGCGCTCGCGCGCACTCTGTGCAAAGCGTGCGGCATCCTCTTGAAAGACCGCGCTTTCGCAGGCGAAGCTTGAAAGCACGGGCAGGCGCAAAGAAATCTCGCCCATTATGCGAGCTAGCGCGTTTTCGCCGCTGCCACCGAACTTGCCCACGCCCGCTTTGTCCTTGTAAAAGCCCTTAAAAACGCCGCCCGTGTTTGAGTGGATGCTCGCCTCGCTAAGCAGCGGCGCGGTGAAAAAATTGCGAAATTTTTGCGGGATTTTACCGATCTGATCGCAAAGCCCGCCCAAAATTAGGGCGTTTCGGCGCGTGTAAAAAGCGCGCTCGCCCGCCTTGATATTCTCATCGTCCTTCGGCGCGTACAGCTCGCTAAAAAAGCTCTCCTTCGGCGTGAAATTTCTTAAAATTTCAACGTGTAGCTCGCTCAAGTCTCGCCACAGCTCGTCGCTAAAATTTGAAAGATAGCAGGAGTTTATCGCGCGCGAGTAGCCCTCTAGATCGTTTGCGATCACGAGGTTTGAGTGCGCTTTAGCTAGGCGCGCGACGATGCCGCTGCCGCTAAAAACGTCTGCGAAGCTGATCTTGCCCTGCCCAAGCTCCGCCTTAATCTCGCAGATCGCCCGCTCTATCGGCGCTAGCAGCGAGCGCTTATTGCCCAAATAGCTAATGAGCTGCTCGCTTAAAAACTCCCTCTTTTCGCCGCTAGCCATCTAAGCTCTCGCTCCTACGTAGTTTTCGTAAAATTTCCACGTTTTGCCCGATTTGATCGCCTCTAAAATGAGCGGCTTAGCCTCCGCGGGGCTTGACACGACATCTGCGCAGTATAGCGCAAACATCGCATTTAGCACTACGATATCAAATTTCGGCCCATCAAGCTCGCCTTTTAAAATTTGCTTTAAAATCTCGGCATTAGCCTCGCCGTCACCGCCTTCGATATCGCTGTGAAACGCCCGAGCGAAGCCGAACTGCTCTGGATTTACGCGGTATTCTAAAATTTTACCGTCCTTGACCTCGTGGATTAGCGTCTCGTCGCACAGGCTGATCTCATCCATGCCGTCCATGCCGTGCACCACTAGAGCGTGCTTGCGCCCCAAAATCATCAGCGTTTCGGCGATGAGCCCGTTTACTTCCTCCAGATAATTGCCCACGATCTGATTGCTTAGGCTTAAATTCGGATTTAGAAGCGGCCCCATTATATTAAAGACGGTGCCGATTTTTAGGCGGTTTCGCACCTCTTTGACCTCGGCGGTGATCTTGTGAAAAAACGGCGCGTGAAAAAACGCTAGCCCGGTGCGATCTAACAGCGCCCTAATCTGCGCAAGATCGCTAAGTAGCGGCACGCCCAAAGCATCCAGCGCATCGGAGCTTCCCGATCTGCTAGTAATCGCGCGGTTGCCGTGCTTGGCGACGCGCACGCCGAAGCTTGCCGCGATAAAGGCCACGGTCGTTGAGATATTGATCGTCTTTAGCCTATCGCCGCCCGTGCCCACGATGTCAAACATCGGGCTCGGATCGTCGTAGGTAATCGAGTATTTTAATATACTGCGCACGAGCGCCGTGAGGCTGCTTGGGTAGAGCGATTTTTCGCTGATCAGCACGAGCAGCCCCGCAAGCTGCACGATGTCGTAATCCTGCTCGTAAAGCGCCTTGCAAATGACGGCGTAATCGTCGCTATCTAGCGGGAAGCCCTTTTGTAGCTTCAACATAAACGGGGCGAAATTTACCACGAGTTTCTCCTTTAAAATTATCTTTTTGCCGTAATTTATGAAATTTTCGATGATCTTTTTGCCGTATTGGGTAAAAAAGCTCTCGGGATGAAATTGAATGCCGAAAACCGGCTTATTTCGGTGCTTCATCGCCATTATAATGCCGTCGTTTTCGCTCTTTGCTAAAATTTCAAACTCGCGCGGCAGCGTAGCTTCGTCCACATAAAGCGAGTGGTAGCGCATCACTTCAAATTTACGCGGTAGTCCGCTAAAAAGCACTCCATCTGCGTAAATTTCGATCGCCGAGCTCTTGCCGTGAAGCGGCACCTCCAGCTGCTTTATCTCCGCGCCCGCCGCATATCCGATCGCCTGATGCCCCAAACACACGCCCAAAATCGGCACGTCCAAATCCGCGCGCAAAATCTCTAAGCAAACGCCGCTATCTTTTGGGTGATTTGGCCCGGGGCTTAGGATTATGTGCGACGGGGCAAGCTCTCGCACCCGCTGCAGCGTTATCTCGTCGTTGCGGAAGTAACGCACCTCCTCACCCGTGAGCTCCAAAATGTATTGATAAATATTAAAAACGAAGCTGTCGTAATTATCTATCATTAAAATCAAAATTTTATCCTTTTTTAGGGCGTTTGCGCCTCTTTAAAATTCTAAATAGTTTAAATTTAACCGCTTTGCGGCGAGCAAATCCGATGCCGCTTTAGCGCTGCTAGCGGGCTAAATTTAAAATTCCGCGTCGTTTGCGGAATTACCGCGTCGCGACGTTGCGCGGCTTTACGGCGTCTAATGAAGCTCGTCGTAAATTTTAACGCTCTCGCAGCGAACACGCTTTAAATTTAGCCGAATCAAACTCGCACCGAAAAGCGGCGCGCCCGGATGGTTAAATTTAAAGCGTCTAAACTTCTTCGCATAGCTCCTCGATCGCTTTTAGCGGGCTTTTGCGCTTTTTGCAGATCTCCGCGTATTCGCTCTTTGGCGAGCTGTCGTAAACGATGCCTGCGCCCGCGCCGATAAATACGAGATTACTTAGCCCTTCACAGCCGAAATTTTCCGCATTAAATTTAGCAGCCTCAAACCGCATCGCGCGGCTAAAGCTCGACCCGTTTTCTAAATTTAGCGCCTCGCCGCCCGCGCAAGCTTTTAAATTTAATCTCGCGTCGCGCTCGCCTGCGCGAGCTAAATTTTGCGCCTCGCCGCTGCCCTTTTGCGCTGCGGCACCGCAAAGCTCCGTCGTTTCGGGATTTTCACCGTCGCAAAACTCCGTCGCTTCGGATTTCTCCTCGCTGCAAGCAGCGTCTAAATTTAAATAGGAATTCCGTTTAAAATCCTCGTCCGAGCAGGAATTTTGCCCGTCGCGATTTACGAAGATCGCCGAGCGGATCAAGATCGCCTGCATCACGTCGCCGCTAAAGCGCCAAAACCCGATTCCGCCGCCGTAGATGCCGCGCTCATAGCGCTCCAGCTCGTTTATGATCTGCATCGCGCGAATCTTCGGGCTGCCGCTTAGCGTGCCCGCAGGAAAGATAGTGCCGAGCACCTCAAACGCGCTTACCCCGCGCGGCTTGCTGCCGTAGACCTCGCTTACGATGTGCATCACGCTTTCATAGCGCACGACGCGCATCGCGTTTTGCACCCGTACCGAGGCTGGCGCAGCAAATTTGCCGATGTCGTTGCGAGCTAAATCGATCAGCATCCGATGCTCCGCAAGCTCCTTTTCGTCGCTTAAAAGCTCGCGCTCAAGCGCCGCGTCCGCTTCGGCGTTCACGCCTCTGCTGCGGGTGCCCGCGATGGGAGCGACAAAAATTTCGTCCTTTTTAATCTCCATAATCAGCTCGGGGCTGGAGCCCGCGACGCAACCGTAGGGCGTCGGGAAGTGAAACATATAGGGGCTCGGATTGTTCTTTTTGAGTCGCTCGTAAAACTCCAAGCTACCGAGATTCGTGCCGATTTTTAAAATTTCGCCCAGCACGACCTGAAACACGTCGCCGCTTTTTATCTTTTCTTTTGCAGCTTCGACCATCGCGCTAAAATGCGACTCCTCGGCGTCAATATCGGTTAAAATTTTAAATTTAAGCTCTTTTTTCTGCGGCGCGGGCTTCGCCGCGTTTTGCGATTTTGCTTCGCTTTTTATCACGGCATTCGTTCTTGCGGCACTCTGGGGGGCATCTGTCGCTTCGGCGAAGCTTTGCTGCGAGGTTTGAGAACTAAGCCCGCGCAGGCTTTCGTAAATTTGGGCATCTTTGCCGTAAAAATCGTAAATTTTGCTGATTTTATCGTAGTGCAGGTAGTTTGCGGCGTCGGCGTAAAAAAACGGCGGGAAGTCATACAGTGCCTGCTTCGGTGCGCCGATATTTTCGAATGTGCGCACGATGTCGTAGCCCAAAACGCCGAAAAGCCCGGCAAAGCTCGCGTTTTTAAACTTGCTCGTGCCCGCTTTTGCACTTTTTACCTCATCAAATTTAAGCTTTAGCGCCTCAAAACTCATCTTAAATCCGTCGAAATAATCGCAATCAATGCCTATGATGACCTGAGCGTCGTCCTCTGCGAGATAGCTTTGCGGATGCGTCTTTAAAATTTCGCGGTAGTAAAAAAGCGGCTCTTCTAAAAGCATTTTCGTCCTTGGAATTTTTAGCGCCATTATACGCTGCTTAGCTTAAATTTGAGCGGGCGGCGCGAGCCTGGGCGGGCTTAATGCAAGCAAAATTTTAGTAAAATGAGCAAATTTTAAGGAGAGCATATGAAAATTTTATTTTCCTCAAGCGAGATGAAAAGCGAGCAAGGCGGCGGCACGCGCATTTGCGAGCGAAATTTTATCTTTGCGGATCTTTACGAAAAGCGCTTGCAAATGCTGCGCGCCTACGCAGATTTTACGAAGGGAGCGAGCGAGGCGGAGCTTTGCAAGCTTTTCGGACTGAAAAAATGGGATGCGGCCCTGCGCGAAAATATCTTTGAAAAAGGCTGCGCGAAGGCGCTTTTGCGCTACACGGGCACTGCGTATCGCGCCCTAGGCTACGCGTCGCTAAGCCCCGGCGCACAGGAGTTTGCAGAGCGAAACACGATAATTTTTTCAAACCTTTTTGGCCCCGTGCTGGGCGGCGACGCGCTGCCGAACTACAAGCTCAAGCAGGGCGAAAAATTTGGCGGCATAGACGCGGCGAAATTTTATCGCGATAGCTTCTCCGCCGCGCTGGATCGGTATCTGGCGGATGAGTGCGTCGTGGATCTGCGCGCGGGATTTTACGAAAAATTTTATGAGATGAAGCGCGAATATTTGAGTTTTAGTTTCATCAAAGGCGGCAAGGTGCTGAGCCACTACGCTAAGGCCTGGCGCGGCAAGGTGTTGCGCGAAATCGCTCTGGCAGGCGCCTGCAGCGAAGCGGAGGTGCTTGCGCTGCGATTGAGCGGCGCTTCCGTGCTCGAGATCAAACAGATCGGGCTAAAAAAGGAGGTCGTGCTGGAAATTTCATAAACGCAAAGAATTTCGTCCGAAGAAATTTACGATAAATTTTGCAGGTCTAATGCGGATTTTTGCGTAAATTTAGCCCGGAAAATTTGCCGCGAGTTCAAATCCCGCCTCATTCAAAGCAAAATTTTACCGGGAGAAATTTGCGGGAGGAATTTTGGCGGGAGGAATTTGCGGCGGCGGCTTTTTGGTCTTTTACCTCTTTTTTAGCGGGCTTTGAACGAGCTTTTGGCGGAGAAATTTTACCGCAAGATTTTTCAGAGCAAAATTTACGCTCTTTGAGTTTATACGCGCTCCGCATAAAATTTTACGGCGATCTGGCCGTAATTTTAAACCGATTTTATGCCGATCTTGCCGTGACTTTACACCGCTTTTGCGGCGATTTTTAGAATACAAAGCGCGGAAATTTCGCCGCAGAATTTTGTCTAAAATTTTACCGTGCGGGGTTTTGCCGTATGAAATTTCGCCGCGATAGAATCCTGTCGAAAATTTAATCGCGGCAAAAATACCGCGTCGCAATCTAAATGTGAAATTTTATCTAAAATTTAAACTGAATCGCCGCAGTCTAGGCACAGAATTCCGATCCAAAATTCTACCCCAAAGCCGCGAAAAAGTGGACGTAAGCGGGCTAGCCCCCGTATAAAATTTTAAGCCGAAATTATGGCTACGTTCCGTTACAATAAAATTTTGAGCCAAAATTTCACGCTTTAAAATTCCAAAAATCTGCAAACGCAGTAAAATACGCCGTCGCCGCAAACTTCAGCAACTCCAGCACATAAAGTTTTTAGCCGAATTCTACAATTAAAATTCTACGCTCTGAAATCTCGCGCTTTAAAATCCCGTAAATTTTCAAATTTCATAAATCCCACACATAAAATTTTAAACCGAAATCCCGCGATCAAAATTCCCAGCCTCAAAATCCCGCAAATCCCTGCCCCTAAATCCAAAATTCCGCAAATTTAGCAAGCTTTAAATTTTAAAGCTATAAACTTCGCTTCAAATTTTAAGGATCAAAAATGCTAGAACTCCCCTTTATCGGCATTGTCGTGGGCTTCATATCGGGCTTTTTCGGTATCGGTGGCGGCACGGTCGTAATGCCCGTGATGATGGCTCTAGGCTACGACATCAAGACCGCCGCGGGCATCTCGGTGATGCAGATGTTCATCATCTCGCTTTTTGGCTCATATCTGAACTACCGCGCGGGCAAGCTTCGCCTAGATAGCGGCATCGCGGTGGGGCTCGGAGGGCTGTGCGGCGCGAGCATATCGGGCTTCATCGTAAAATACTCGCCAGAAATCGTGCTTGAGATCGGTCTTTTGCTGACGCTTGCGATCTCATTTCTCAAACTCTTTAGCACGAACGTAACAAGCGGCGGCAACGCCGATCCCCACGGCGCGGTGCTGTTTTTCATCGGCTTTGCTATCGGCGCGATCGCGCTTAGCATGGGCGTGGGCGGCGCGGTATTTTTGACGCCGATTTTGGTCGGATTTTTGGGCGTCGATATCAAAAGAGCGGTTTGCATGGGGCTGTTTTTCATCGTTTTCGGCTCATTTAGCGCGCTTTTGAGCCTTTCGTACAACGGCCACGTGGATTACGAACGCGGCGCGCTGCTAGCTGTGGGCGGGCTTTTGGGCGTGTATTTCGGTACCTCTCAGGCTCGCCGTGCAAAGCGCGAAACTCAGAAAAAATGGCTGCTCGTCCTCTACGTCGTGCTATTTGCGCTGGCGCTAAAAAAGGTGCT
>CAUUQJ010000017.1:0-11180 GCA_963547085.1 uncultured Campylobacter sp.
TTGGTTTAAATTTGTCCATTTTGCAGGCTTTATTTCATGGATGGCGATGCTATTTTATATGCCGCGTCTGTATGTTTATCACGCTGAAAATTTAGACAAGCCGGATTTCGTAAAGGTCGTTAAAAAAATGGAGCGGATGCTGTATCACGCGATCGGTTGGATAGCGATGGCAGTGACGGTTTTTAGCGGCGTGATGCTTATCGTTTTAAATCCGGGGCTTATGAAAATGGGGTATCTTCATCTAAAGTTGTTAGCCGGGGTTTTGCTAATCTGTTATCATTTGTGGCTGTATTATTATATGTATAAATTTGAAAAAAACGAATGTCACAGGAGCGGAAAATACTTCCGTGCTATCAACGAAGGCCCTACGATCATAATGTTTATAATACTTTATGCGATGCTAATAATGCCGAATTTACCGAGCAACTAGCCCGTTTTGATAAAAATTTAATTAAAATTTGCATAAAATTAGAGCAAAATTTTAAAGGAAGCATGTGCAACATATCATTAAGAAAATTTTATCAAGCGAAAGTAGCGCCGGCGTTATATTACTTCTATCCGCGGTTTTTGCGATCGTAGCTCAAAATGTAGAATTTTTATCAAAGTACTACGAAGCGTTTTTACATCTAAGTTTTACCATAGGCGTGGGTTCTGCGAAACTTGACGAATCGATGCATTTTTTGGTAAACGACGTGCTTATGGCGATATTCTTTTTTGCCATCGGACTTGAGCTCAAGCGCGAAAAAATCGAAGGGCAGCTGCGCCATTTCTCTCAAATTTTACTTCCTAGCTTTGCGGCTCTGGGCGGAGTAATGATGCCTGCGATCATATTTTCGATCATCAACTGGGGCGATGCCGTCGCGATGAAGGGCTGGGCGATCCCTACGGCGACGGACATAGCCTTTGCCGTGGGCGTGATGGCACTTTTAGGCAAAAAAATCCCCGCGAGCCTTAAAATTTTCGTTTTGACGCTTGCGATAATGGACGATCTGTGTGCAATTTTAATCATCGCTTTGTTTTATTCCTCTACCATAAACGTAATCTATCTAGGCGGTGCAGCTGTCTGTGTCGCAATAATGCTGGCGATGAGCAGACTTGGCGTCGATAAAAAGCTTCCGTTTATCATCGTGGCCGTCGTGCTGTGGGTGATGGTACTAAACTCCGGTATCCACGCGACTATCGCAGGAGTGCTTGCGGGCTTTTGCATCCCGCTTAAGACCCGCTCGGGCTCTATGTTAAAGGATATGGAGCACGGACTAGCCTACCCAGTAAATTTCTTCATCTTGCCGATCTTTGCCTTTACAAACGCAGGCGTTTCGCTAGCAGGCATTAGTCCTAGCTTCCTTTTCGGCCCGGTACCGATGGGCATTATGCTCGGACTATTTTTCGGTAAACAGATCGGAATTTTTGCCTTCAGCTGGATCTTAATCAAAGCCAAAATCGCCTACATGCCGGAAAATGCGGGCTGGCCGCAGCTTTACGCCGTGGCAATTATCTGTGGTATCGGCTTTACGATGGCGCTTTTCGTCGATGGCCTCGCATACGGCGGCAGCGATCTGTATCACTATACCGATAAACTCGCGGTATTTTTAGGCTCGATAATTTCCGGAGTAGTAGGATTTTTCGTCGCAAAAGCAGTCGCGGTAAAACAAAGCTAAAATCCGTAAAGGGTTAGAGTCTTAAAATTCTACGAGTAACACAAAATTTGAAAATTCTACCGCTCAAAAAATTTCAAAATTTTAAGAGCGGCTCTAAATTTTAAAATTTATAAGCTAGAAAATTTAGCTTGAAATTCTGTTTAATCTAAGTACAGCTTAAATCACCAAAATTCCCGCATTTTGCATTAAGTTTAGCGCACATTCGTCGTAGTAGCCGCGCTCATGGTTCGGCGCATCGTAGGTAGCTACCGCATCGCGCGGAATGATTATATCTTTATCGTCGCCCGTTTCGTTGAGATAGGTGCGCAGGCTAAGCGCAAACTGCATCACGCAGATATCGGTACAACAGCCCGTAATCACAAAGCGATCGAAGCCATCCATAATTTTCTTATCCAAATTATGAAAGCCGTTCGTACTACGCTTAAAAGTGACGTTTTGCTCGCTTACGTAGGGCGCGAGTTCCTCGATCACCTCCGCTTCGGGCGAGCCAACTAGGCAGTGAACCGGATAGCGCTTCATCTCCAAATCACGCTCGGCGTGAGCGTCGCAGATGAAATGCGCATTTTTCGCCGCCTCAATCTGCCTAATCACCGCAGGAGCGATCTTCGCTATGCTAGGATCGGCCATCGCGCCGAATTTTACGAAGCCATTTAGCATATCGATCACAAATACCAAAGTTTTCATCAAAACTCCTTATAAATTTCAGGTTTCATATCTTTTAAAAGATCCATTTTAGCGCGAAATTTTAAAATTTCATCTAAATCCGCTCGAGCAATCTTCACGGCCTCTTTTTTGCCTAAGTGTGCGACGATCTCCCCGCCGGGACCGATCAGCATGGAATTTCCGCCGAAACTCTCGCCCTGCCCCGTATCGCCGCAGCCGTTTACCGCGCAGATAAAAATTTGATTTTCGATCGCGCGGGCCTTAGCAAGCGTGATAAAATGCTCTATGCGACTCTGCGCGAACTGCGCAATCACAAAAACAATCTGCGCGCCGCGAAGCGCCAAAGCGCGAAAAATTTCGCAAAAGCGCAGATCGTAGCAGATCGCGACGCCGATTTTGACCGCGCGATTTTTAAATTTAATCTCGCAAATGCCTAAATTATCACCGCCGCTTACGATCTCGTTTTCGCGAGCGAACGAGAAGGCGTGGATCTTGTCGTAGCGTAAAATTTCGGCTCCGTTTTGATAGACAAAAGCGGAATTATAAATTTTATCTCGCTCGGAGCTTATCGATCCGCCTATTAAAACAGCGCCGCAGTTTTGCGAAATTTCGCTTAAAAATCCCTTCGTTCGCGCAGCTCCTGCGTCGGCTAAGCACTTGAAATTTTGTACGCAAAAGCCCGTGTTAAAGGCCTCTGGCAGCACTAATACGCCCGCGCCGCGTTTTAACGCGCGATCGATCAGCTCGCGCGCGCGAATAAAATTTTGCTCACAATCTGCAAAATTTTGAGCCATTTTCACGTCCATTTGCAAAATAGCGATTTTCATATAAACCCTCCTATTTAGGCGCTAAGCGCATAACATTTGCATGCGTAAGCGCGATAGCTATGGCATCGGTGATGTCAAGCGGCTTAATCTCCTTATTAATTCCCAAGATCCGCTTCACCATGAAGGCGACCTGTTCCTTCGCCGCCTTTGCCTTTCCGGTGACGGATTTTTTTACCTGAAGCGGCGTATATTCGGCAAAATTTCCAAAAATTTGTAAAATTTTAAGAGCCAGCGCGCCGCGAAACTGAGCGAGCTTTAAAACAGACTGCGGATTATAGGCATAAAACATCGATTCTATCGCGACTTCATCGATTTTATGAGCGCTAAAAATTTGATCGATCGCCTCACTCATCTGCGTCATTTGAAATTGCACGTTTTCAGCCTTCATTTTCACAAGTCCCGCCTCGATAAGAACGATTTTATTCACGCCTTTTTCCAAAATCGCATAGCCTAAATTTCTAGTTCCGGGATCAATTCCTAAAATTTTCATAACCCTCTTTCACGCTTATTCACGGCTTAATCACAAGTGAATAAACTTAAATTTACCGCAAATTTAGCGAAATTTAGCTAAAATCTTAATCTAATTTGTAAGGGAATTTTATGGCGACGTCGCAAGCACAAGAAATTTTATCAAATTTAGAGAAGGAAATTTTACCTACCGAATACTCTAGATACATTAAAAATTTGAAATTTAACGATAAAAACTCGACACCGGAATTTTTCATATACAACGCAACTAACGAGTTTATCGCTAAATACGCTCAGACAAAATACGGCACTAAAATAAAAGAGCTTATCAAAAAACAGTTCGGGCTTAATGACGTGATCGTTAAAATCACCTCAAAGGCTAAAATTTCGCCGAAAGAAAAGGTAAAAATCATCTCGGAAAAGCCAAAGAGCACGATTTTAAGCGAAAATTATAACTTCGAAAATTTTATCATCGGCGATTCAAATAAATTTGCCTTCGAGTGTTCGATATCCGTCGCAAAAGAGCCAGGAGTTCGCTTTAATCCGCTCTTTATCTACGGGCCTAGCGGGCTTGGAAAAACTCACTTGCTTCAATCGATCGGAAATTACTGCATCAAAAAGGGAAAAACCGTCATTTGCGTCACTAGCGAGCAGTTTGCTAATGATTTTGTTTTTAATCTCAAAAACAACTCAATCGATAAATTTAAACAAAAATACCGTAATTGCGACGTTCTGCTCATCGACGACATTCAGTTTTTAATAGGACGCGATAAAGCTCAAGAGGAGCTTTTTTATACGTTTAACGAGCTAAAAGACAAAAACTGCCAAATCGTGCTAACCAACGATCTGCCGCCAAAATTTCTAAAAGGCTTTGAAAGTCGCCTCACAACGCGATTTGAAAGCGGCATAATAGCAAACATTACCCCGCCAGATCTCGAAACTAAAATCGCCATTATCAATAAAAAGAGTGAAGAAAATCGCGTTAGAATTCCACACGACGTCGTAGAATACATCGCCGCAAATATGGGTGACAATATCCGCGAGATCGAAGGCGCAATAAACAAACTAAATGCATATTCCTCGATACTTCGCACAAAGATCACGCTGGAATTTACCAAAAGTACACTTCAAGATCAGATCCATCAAAAATATTCAAGCGTGAGCCTCGAACACGTCATAGAGGTGATCTCAAAAGAACTGAACGTAAAACCTAGCGAGCTAAAGAGCAAAACGCGAGCTAAAAACGTCATCGAAGCGCGCCAAATTTGCATATATCTAACCAAACAGTTAACTCAAAACTCAATGCCTAAAATCGCCGCATTTTTTAATCTAAAAGATCACAGCGCCATCAGCAAAAATATCAAAAAAATCAACGAACTCATTCAAACCGACGAGATGTTAAAAATAAAGATCGAAGAGCTGAAAAACAAAATAACGAAAAAGGATAAGAATGAAATTTAGACTTTATGAAAATAAAGCAAAAAGGGTGAATGAAAGTGAATAAAACAAAGCTACTTACTCACTGGATAAACTACCTAAAGATAAGCTTTAGGGTAAGTTTTTCACAAAAACCACTTACCAACTACTACAACGATAAAAATTTAAAAGGATAAAAATATGAAAGTGTTAATCACTAAAAAACTTCTAGAAGAGATAGTTTCAAATACGAGCTCCTATCTTGATAAAAAAGATCTAAGCTCGATAACTTCGCATCTTTTAATGAGTGCAAAAGATGGAATTTTCAGTATAAAAGCTACCGATCATGAAATAGGCCTTAGCTATAATATTCAGAACGTCACTATAGAAACAGAAGGCGAAGCCACTGCAAATGGAGGCAAGCTCCTTAGCGTTATTAAAGGTCTAAGCGACGATAGCGTTACTTTAGAAACCGTTAACGGAGCGCTATTCGTAAAGCAAAAAAAATCCAAATACAAGCTTCCGATGTTTGAGACGAGGGATTTTCCAAACTTTCCTGCGGTAGAGGGTAAAAGCAGCTTTGACGTAAATGCTGGAATTTTAGGAAGAAGCCTTAAAAAAATCTATCCCTCGATCGATACGAACAATCCAAAATACGAGCTAAACGGCGCTTTAATCGACGTAAAAGAGGGCTTTTTAAATTTAGTCGGAACCGATACGAAGCGACTTAGCGTTTATAAGCTGATCACTCAATCAAAAGCGGGTGAGCTCGATACTAAAATTTTAATCCCTAAAAAGGCGATAGGAGAAATTCAAAAGCTATTTTCGGATAAAATTAAAATTTACTACGACGAAAACGTACTATTAGCAGTGAGCGAGAATTTTGAGTTTTTTACGAAGCTTATTAACGGCAAATTTCCAAACTACGAGCGCGTTATCCCAAACGATACGGCGTATAAAATTTTAATCCCGCGCGATAAGATGGTAAGCGGCGTGCGAGCGATAAACGCGATGTGCGAGGAGATGAAGGTTACCATTAAGAAGGACGGAATGGTTTTTGAGAGCATCAACGAAGATAATTCTGAGGCAAAGACCGAAATTGAAGCGACGATAGAGATAAACGGCGAGATAGTTTTTGGCGTGAAAAACCGCTTTTTACTTGATTTTTTAAGTAATATCGAGAGCGAAATTTTTGAGCTTGATTTTAACAGTTCCGATACGGCGTTTGTGCTTAGCGCGGATGGCTTAAAAACGGTCGTCATGCCGATAAATAATATTTAAAGGAAAATTATGAAGCAAAATTACGGCGCTAGTAATATTAAAGTTTTAAAGGGTCTTGAAGCCGTTAGGAAGCGTCCCGGTATGTATATTGGTGACACCAATATCGGCGGACTTCACCATATGATCTACGAGGTAGTGGATAATTCGATCGATGAGGCGATGGCGGGCTACTGCGACACAATCGACGTCGAAATCACAAACGAGGGAAGTTGTATCGTTAGTGATAACGGTCGTGGAATCCCAGTGGATATACATCCGACTGAAAAAATTCCTGCCGCGACAGTGGTTCTTACCGTGCTTCACGCAGGCGGTAAATTTGACAAAGACACTTATAAAGTCTCCGGTGGTCTGCACGGCGTGGGTGTTAGCGTTGTAAATGCGCTCTCAAAAAAGCTCGTTGCTACGATCAAACGTGATGGAAATATTTATAGACAAGAATTTGCTAAAGGAATTCCTACTACCGAGCTTGAAAAGATAAAAACTACTAATCGCACGGGTACTACGATTGAGTTTTGGCCCGACGGCGAAATTTTTGAAATTTTAGAATTTGATGATGAAATTTTATCAAAAAGATTTCGCGAGCTAGCGTATCTAAATCCAAAAATTACGATAAATTTTAAAGATAATCGCACGGGCAGGGATGAGCATTTTCACTTTGAAGGCGGCTTGGAAAGCTTCGTAAATGATATGAATAAAGCGCCTGCCATATCCAAAGCCGTATCGTTTAGCGACAGCGCGGAAGATGTTATGGTGGATTTTGCGCTGATGTATAACGAAACGTATAGCGAAAATTTACTGAGCTTCGTAAATAATATCAAAACTCCGGACGGCGGCACGCACGAGGCGGGCTTTAGAGCGGGTCTTACGCGCGCGATAACAAATTACGTCGCGGCAAATGCGGCTGCGCGTGAGAAAGATACGAAGATCACCGGCGACGACGTTCGCGAGGGACTCATCGCGGTAATTAGCGTAAAGGTTCCCGAACCGCAGTTTGAAGGACAGACTAAAGGTAAGTTGGGCTCCAGCTACGTTAAGCCGATCGTGCAAAAGATGGCGTTTGAGGTGCTTAGCAAGTATTTTGAAGAAAATCCGATCGAAGCGCGCGCCATTATGAATAAAGCTCTTTTGGCCGCGCGCGGTCGCGAGGCGGCGAAGAAAGCGCGCGATCTAACGCGCAAAAAAGACAATATAAATTCCGTCGGCACCCTTCCGGGAAAGTTAGCCGATTGTCAGAGTAAAGATGCAAGCATTAGCGAAATTTATCTAGTCGAGGGCGATAGCGCAGGCGGTTCGGCGAAGCAGGGAAGAGACCGCGTGTTTCAAGCGATCCTGCCGCTTAGAGGTAAAATTTTAAACGTAGAAAAGGCGCGCCTGGATAGAATTTTACAATCCGAAGAGATTAAAAATATGATCACGGCCTTTGGCTGCGGCATCGGTGAGGAATTTAACGAAGAGAAGCTCCGCTATCACAAAATCATTATTATGACCGATGCGGATGTCGACGGTAGCCACATCCAGACGCTGCTTCTAACATTTTTCTTTAGGTTTTTGCGACCTATTGTAGAAAACGGCTATGTTTATCTGGCACAGCCGCCGCTTTTTAGATATAAAAAGGGCAAAAAAGAGATTTATCTGAAAGATGAAAAAGCGCTTAGCGAGTTTTTGATCGAAACTGGCATCGATATGGGCGAGTTTGAAGGCATCGGCAACGAGGATTTGATTGATTATCTAAAAATCGTTTCAAATTATCGCTCGCTTCTGAACGAGCTTAAAAAGCGTTTCAGCGTGCTTAGCGCGATCAGATTTTTGATAGAAAACGACGAAGCGCGAAGCCTCGGCTACGAGGAGCTATTTGAAATTTTAAAACCGCGCCTGGAAAGTGAAGGATTTAATATTTTAAATTCCTATGTGGACGAAAGCGGCATCCGTATCTATGTCCAGACGCCGAGCGGCTTAGAACAGCTTGTGATAGATGAAAATTTATTCGGCAATTATATCTTTGAAGAGGCAATCAGAGTTTATTCAAAGATCAAAGAGCGAGATGTAAGCTTTGGCAAGGATTTTATTGAAATTTTAGACGAAATCGAAAAAAGCTCGAAAAAAGGCGCTTATATTCAGCGCTATAAAGGTCTTGGAGAGATGAATCCGGAGCAGCTTTGGGAAACCACTATGAGTCCTGAAAATCGAAGGCTTTTAAAAATTAGCATTGCAGACGCGCAAAGTGCTAGCGATACCTTTAATCTTTTCATGGGCGACGAGGTTGAACCGCGTAGGAATTACATTCAAGATCATGCCAAAGATGTTAAACACTTGGATATATAATGTCTGTTTTATTTAGTGAGACCAAAGAGCGCGAAAACCGCTTCATAACGGCACTTAAAATTTCTGTGCCATTTACCTGCGTTTTGATTGTTTTTGGGGTTATTTTATTTAGAAATGGTGAGTTTAAATTTGACGACGTAATTTTGTTTTCGATACTTTTAATATGCTACGTTTATTATGTCATCTATCAAATTTACTTCGGCTTTCAAAAGACGCTGATAGATCCCGTTACTCACGTATTCGTGCGCGAGGAGATCGAGAAAATTTTAAGCAACGATCTAGCCAAAAATCGTCAAATAAATATTGTTCTTTTGCGAATTAAAAATATCATCGACATAAACGATCGATACGGCTACAAAAACGGCGATGAAATTTTATATGAGTATTGTAAAGAACTTTCAAATTTTATGGCGGAACAGGGTTTTAAGGACCTTCCGATCGGGCGCTTTATAAATGGCTATTTTGTATTCGGCGTAGAATCAAAAGCTACGAATTTAAGTCATATTTTGCGAATGTTTGAGCATAAAATTTCAAGTCAAACGATTAAAAATGTAGAGATAAAAAGCGAATTTGCAATGCTTCCAAGCTCATATGATCACAATCTAAATAATATCGTAAATGCGCTATTTTATAAGATAAATCACCTGGACGACGAAGAGCACGGCGAGAAGGCGATCGACGTTGAGAAAGTGCTAATCGATGTGTTTTCTGCCGACGTTATGGAAGCGATCGATAGCGAAAATTTTAGCTTTAAATATCAGCGCGTTGCAGATAAAAACGGCGTGAAATCGCATATAAATTTGATCCCGAAGCTTGATCTAAGAAGTGGCGAAAAGATTACAAAAAGTAGAATTTTAGATATTTTGCTTCTAAATCATTATGACATCAAATACGATATTTCGATGATGAGGCAGATTTCTAGGATCATCTATTTTAAAGATATTGACGCTAAAATTTTTATTGAGATTATGCCTCAGACCCTGCGAAATAACGAGTTTCGCAATGAAATTTTAAAGCTCATCGATAATAATCTGATCGATCCGAAAAAGATCGTGTTTGAGTTTAACGAAAAGCTTATCTATTCGGAGATCAAGCGCTTTGACGAAATTTTGATTAAATTCCGCGAACTTGGATTTAGCTTCGCGCTGTCGCAGTTCGGCGGTTCAAACGCGAGCTTTGAGTATTTAAAATTTCTAAACGTCGATTTTATCGTTTATGACATAGAATTTAATAAAAATTTAGACGATGAAAAGATAAAAAATATTTTTATAGGCATCAACGAAGCCTGCGCAAAATCGGGCGTCAAAACCATAATGCGCTTTGTAGATAAGCAGGAATTTCAAATGAAACTTTATAAAATGGGTATCGATTATATTCAGGGATTTTGCGTCGAAAAACCGAATGATATATCGAATTTAAGGAGATCATAGTGAGATACGGCGAAGAGGAAATTGAGAAATTTGACATCGAAAATTTAGAAGTTTGGCCTAATAAACAGGAGCGTGATTATTTGATAAAAATTACCCTACCCGAGTTTTGCTGCCGCTGCCCGCGCTCGGGCTATCCGGACTTTGCGACGATCTATTTGGAATATATCCCCGATAAGCTCGTAGTTGAACTTAAAGCGATCAAACTTTACATAAATTCCTTTATGGATCGCTACATCAGCCACGAAGATAGCATAAATGAAATTTACGGCGCGCTGCAAAGCAAGCTAAAGCCTAAATTTATGAAAATCACGGGCGATTTTAATCCGCGCGGCAACGTCCACACGGTAATCGAAATAAACTCGGATCAAATTTACCGATGATAAGCTCAAATTTAGTCGAACAAATTTTTAAATCCGCAAGTATTAGCCGTTGGAACGATTACCCAAAGATGGTGAGTTTAGTCGAGCTCGACAAGCAGGCGCATAAATTTATCATCGCTTATTTCATCGCTAGCTTTGAGCGCGATGTGGATATCAACTACGTGATAGAAGCGGGGATTTTCGAGTTTTTAGCGCGCATCGTCGTGACCGACATCCGCCCGGACGTCTTTCATCAGATCCAAAAAACCAAGAAAAAAAAGATCAACGAATGGGTTTTAAGTGTCCTGGAAAGCGATCTTTTGCCTATTCAAAACGGCGAGTTTTTAGAGCGATTTAAAAAATATCTAAATTCCAAAGATCATAAAAAAGAAGCCGTGATCTTAAAGGCGGCAAGCTACCTTTCTACGCGGTGGGAATTTAATATCGTATATCAAACGAGCCAGTTTTTAAACGATATCGAGGAGCTAAAATCCAAGGTCGAGGAGGAGCTCGAGGATTATTATGAGCTAATCGGCGTGCGAAAGATCGTGATGAACAAAAAACTTGCCCGCATAGTTGATCTTAGCGGCAGACTTCGTTTTCAAAAACGCTGGGCTCAGACGCCGCGCATTCCTGAGACATCGGTGCTGGGACATATGCTGGTAGTCGCGATTTTAAGCTACTTTTTCTCGCTTGAAGTTGGTGCGTGCCGCTCGCGCACGGCATATAATTTTTTCTGCGCTCTATTTCACGATT
>CAUUQJ010000018.1:0-10968 GCA_963547085.1 uncultured Campylobacter sp.
GATGTGTGCTTATACGGCGCCTTCGTGCTTACGATGCTTACGTAGTTGATCTCCTCTATGCGCGCAGACTCGCTAAGCGCCTTTTTAAGAGCCGCCTTATCGCTGATCTCGGTAGAGACGAAGGCACGCAGACTGCCCTCGTCGCGCAGCATCTTGGTTAAAAATCTAGTGTCGATGTCGTAAACGCCGAATTTTCCGTTTTGCAGAAAATAATCTTCCAAGCTCATCTGCGAGCGGAAATTTGAAGGCTCGTTGTTAAAATTTCTTACGAAAATTCCGCTGGCGTGGATTTTGGAGCTTTCCTTGTCATTTTCGTTGATACCTACGATGCCGATCTCGGGCATCGTAAAGATAATAAACTGCCCCGCGTAGCTAGGATCAGAGATGATCTCTTCATAGCCGGTGGCGGAAGTGTTAAACACGAGCTCGCCGAATGCGCTGCCGCCCTTGCCGAACGCCTTGGCTTGCAGATAGATGCCGTTTTCTATGTAGATATACGCGTTCATTACAGCATGCCTCGTTTTCTTAGCTCCTCTTCGTAGAGCTTTTCAAACACAAGCTCGTATTCTTCGGTGCCGGGGATCAGTTTTTGCTTGTAGCCATCGATCTTTTCATAGACCGCATCCTCAATCTTTTGATAATTTTTAAGATATTCGTCGATCGCGTTATAAATTATTGTCTTTAGCCTATTTTCCGAGACTTTGTAATCGATCAAATTTTTCTTCCAAACGGTTTCTAAAATTTTATGCGATATGGTGCCGTAGCGATCCTCGAAATTTAGCTCGAAATTCTCGTCGTTTGCGATGTGGCGTTTGATGAGCCAAAACATATCTTTTTTATTCACGCTCATCTCATCAAGCTCGCTTATGCGCTCATCTATCAGCTCGTTTGCGCGCTCGTCTATCGCTCTTTCTTTTTGCAGATCGCCCCTTATGATCTCGTCTGCTTCCTTTGCGACGGGCTCTATGCCCGCGCTCAGCGTAACGCAGCCAGAGTTTAGTAGATCTAGCGCTATTTTATGCGCGATATATGGCACGTGTGGTAGTCGTATTCGCATGATCGTTCCTTTAAATTCAGTTCTATGGGCGATCGCGCCGCCCGCAACGGGTGAAATTTTAAAATTTCACCGGGTTCATAAAATTATCGTGTCGCTTCTTTCGGGACTGGTAGAGATAAAGCCCACTTTCGCGCCGCTTAACTCCTCTATTTTGCGGATATAATTTTGCGCGTTTTGCGGCAGATCCTCAAATTTTGAAATTCCTTTGACGCTGTCCCAGCCAGGCATCTGCTCATAAACCGGCTCGGCAGCTTCCAAATCGATCGGAAAATAATCGATCTCCTCCCCCTTGTATCGATATGCACGGCAAATTTTAATGCTCTCAAAACCGTCTAGGACGTCAAGCTTCATAAGCGCGAGCTTGTCGATGCCGCTAAGGCGCACGGCGTATTTCGTAGCCACTCCGTCGAACCAGCCGCAGCGGCGCGCCCTGCCCGTCGTGGTGCCGTACTCTTTGCCGATCTCGCGCATCGCCTCGCCTTGCGGACCCTTATCCTCGGTAGGAAACGCGCCGTTGCCCACGCGGGTGGTGTAGGCTTTTAAAATTCCCATCACTGTACCGATGTCTTTCGGCGCGAGCCCGAGCCCGCTGCAAGCCCCGCCCGCGATAGTCGTCGAGCTCGTGACGTAAGGATAGGTGCCGTGATCGATATCAAGCAGGCTTCCTTGCGCCCCCTCTACGAGTACGCGTTTATCGTAATCAAGTGCCTTCCACAACATATGCGTGGTATCGGCAATATATGGCTCGAGCGCGCTTTTATATCGCTTTAGCTCGTCATAAATTTCAAGCCTGCTAGGAATTTTAACCTCCGCTTTTTCAAAAACGCTCTCATGCGAAGCGAAATCGCGCGATAGCGCCTCGGCAAGCCTTTCAGGCTCCAAAAGCTCCGCTACGCGGTGTCCCGTGCGCGCGATCTTATCGGCATACGCAGGCCCTATGCCCTTGCCGGTGGTGCCGATCGCAAGCTCACCCTTGCTCTTTTCGCGCGCCTGATCAATCAGCGAGTGGTACTGTAAATTTAAAAACGCCTTCTCGCTTATGAAAAATCTGCCCTTTAAATTTTCAAACTGCGCCATCTCGGTAATCAGCACGTCGGGGTTGATCACGACGCCGTTTCCGATGATGTTGATGATATTTTTGTGAAGCACGCCGCTAGGCACCAGATGCAGCGCAAATTTCTCGCCGTTTATGACGATGGTGTGGCCCGCGTTGTGCCCGCCGCTGCTGCGACATACGAAATCGTAATTCGCGCTTATCATATCTACGATCTTGCCCTTGCCCTCATCGCCCCATTGAGCGCCTATTACTACGTCAACTTTACTCATTTCTCATCCTTTTGCATAATTTTTTCTATCAAAGCATCCACTAGCAGCGCAAAGCCGCTGGATTTTAGCCCGTCAATCTCGTAATTTCCGCCGTTGCAATACACCGCGCCCGCGTCTAAAAATCTAAAAAATAGCGCGTCGTAATAACGCATTTTAGAGTAATACAGCAGCGAAACGCAGATACGCTCGTAATCCACGCCTAGGCTTAAAATTTCATCTAAGCAGGGCTTTAGCTCTTCAGGCACCTGCGCGCGCAGAGCCTGCACGTCCTTTAGCGATGTAGCGCGAGCCGTAGCATCCAGCCAAGGCAAATTTTGCTCAAGCAGCGTCTCAATCTTGCCCTTTTCAAAAATTTCAAGCGGCAGGTTTAAAATTTCGCAAATTTTTTTCGGAATTTCGATATTGCTTAGCTGAAGCGCGGGCACAAGATCAAATTCTTTAAAAAATTCCTGCGCGATTTTAATCGCAAGCGGCAGGTTTTTCTCCCCAATCAGCTCCGCACCGATCTGATAAAACTCGTCGCTTGGGTATTTAAAAGTAGGCTGGACATAAAATAGCCGCCTTAGCTTATCGTCTTTCAGCCTCTTGCGCACTATACGCACGACGTCCACGGTGCTGTCTGCGCGAAGCGCGAGCTCATGATTTGTGGGATCGGAGAGCTTAAGAAGCTTTTGCGGCGCGACGCTTAGGTGCTGATGATATGAAAAATATGGCGTTAAAATTTCGCTAAAGCCGTTTTTAACGAGGATTTCGCTCGCTTTATTTTCCAGCTCGCGCTTAATCTGCGCGCTCTTTCCGAAATAAAGCCTCGAGCCGTTGGGTATCTCGTGATCGAAATCGGCGCTAACGCTATCTATCATGCTGCCTCCAAATCGCTTATGAACTGATTTAGCCGCGTTTTAAAGCTCTGAATGAAGCTTGCCAAAGCGCGATAATCAAGCGAAAGAATATCTAAAATTTGCTTACGTATTTCTGTATTTAGCGCAAATTTTTCGCTGCCGGCGCTTTGAGTTTTATTTAAAATTTCGCCGAATTTCGCCCTAAAGCCTTCAAACTCTCCCGGGCTCAGATCGCCCGCATCGGCGCGCGAAACGAAGCTTAAAGCAAGCTCTTTGTAATCAAGCGCGTTTAAAAAGCTGATAAACTCATCTTTATCGATGGCTGCGAGCTTGGGCGTATCTTTAAAGCGCGCGATGAAAGCGTCTATCTCTCTGCGGTCCAACGCTTTTGCGATAAAATTTCCCTGCAGATAGTTAAATTTTAGATTATTTAAAAGTCGCAGCGACAGCGCGTTTTCGACCCCTTGAGCACCGAGAGCAAATCCAAACTCCCGTTTTAGCTTGCCTGTGATCTCCACCATCGTTCGGATAGCATTTTTTTTCTTGCCTATGTCAAGGCAGAGCTCGCGGTCGATTTTAACGATATCGAAAGGCTGGGCATTCAAGAATGGAATATTGCTTTTATTTGCACTATTAAGGGCGAATTTAACCCCAAGATCTGCATAACGCCCACGCGCAGGGGCGAATTCCTTAAAATTTTGCTCGCTAAAATCGGTTATCTCAAACATCAACTCGCCTTTTGCATTAGCCCTGTCTCGCAAGCTGTGAGCTACGAAATCGTAAAATTCGTCGTTTGTAAGCACGGCTAAACTTACGTTTATAGAGCAGTTTGCGCCCGTTTGAGCGTTAAATTCCATCATCTTTGAAAACGCAAATTTTGAGATCGGCAACTCAAATCGAGGCTCGCTTAATATCTGTGCAAAATCCTGCGGGGCAAGAATTCCGCGCTTTCTGCGATCCCAGCGTAAAAGCAGCTCATATCCGTAAATCTGCGCGCCGCTAATGATCGGCTGATAGAGCACGAAAAACTCCCCCTCTTCGATCGCCGCAGCAATCCCTTCCTCGCTAGGTTCGTCTGCTTCGGCGCGCTCAAAGATGCAGTAGCGGTTTTTGCCGCTCGTTTTAGCGCGATACATCGCTCTATCGGCGCGCGATAAAAGTCCTGGAAAATCGATCTTTTCGCTGCCGTCGTAAAACGCTGCGCCAACACTGATGCTTGCGCTGATCTCATTGCCTTTGAGGTTAAATTTCATCTTTGAAATTCCAAGCAGACGGTCTAATAGCACATGCGCGGCGTCCTTGCTTTGCAGATCGCCGATAATGGCGCCAAACTCATCGCCGCCTAAGCGCGCTAAGATATCGCCTTTACGCAGTAGCCCGCTCATCGCCTTTGAGATCGCTTGTAAAAACATATCGCCGACCTCGTGCCCGTAGGTGTCATTGATCGCCTTAAAGCCGTCAAAATCTATGAAAAGCACCGCCATAAGCTTGGAATTTTCGCCCGAGTTTGCGGTAAATCTCTGCGCAGCCTTCATAAAATACACTCTATTTGGAAGCCCGGTAAGCGCGTCGTGGTGAGCAATCTTAGCTAGCTCGCTCTCTTTTTGCTTGATCTGCGAAATTTCGGTAAACATCAAAATGAAATTTGAGGTAAGCGAAAAATCATCCTTTATCGCAATTGCCGTAAATAGCGCAGGAAAGGTGCCACCGCCTCTTTTTAGTCCGTAAATTTCATCTTTGTAAGAGGTCTGTTTGCCGACGAGATTTTTTCTAATCCTCTCCATCACGTCTGCTCCGCCTTCCGTAGGAGCGAAGAAATTTGGAATTTTGCCGATGGTTTGGCTTTCGCTATAGCCGGTGATTTCATAAAAGGCGTTATTAGCGCGCAGCACGCGACCGCTCTCATCTGTGATTAAAATCGCCTCTAGCGAGCGCGAAAAGACGTTGGCGTTTAAATTTAACTCCAGCTCCGTCTGCTTGCGCGAGCTAATATCTTCGAGCGTAGTTTTTACAAGGCGAGAGCGAGAGCCGTGCTTCTCGGTGACGTAGCCTTGCATACTGATCCAAGTATAGGCATTAGCGGCGTTTCGCAGACGAAATTCGCAGCTAAAATCGCTCCTAAGCCCGGCGGTGCATTCGCGGATCATTTTATTGAAATTCTCTAAATCCGCGAAGTAAATTTCATAACTAAACTCCCCAAAGCTCATCGCAGTGTTTAGGCTTTTGCCGCGATATTTTAAAATTTTAAAGTAATTTTTATCAAACGATAGCGTCTGCGCATCAAGATCGATTAAGCAGGTGCAAAAATTCCTAGTCTCGATTACGGTGCGATAAAAGTCCAAATCCTCCTGCAAGCCGCGGATCGCCTTAACATCGTCGTCGATATTTTGAAAATAAAACGCAGCCCTGGCGGCGGACTTTTTGACATAGATGTTCACTTCGTAGCTATAGCGGATATTGTCGTTGTGGCGAATTTTATAGCTTTGAGAAAAGCTTAACTCTTCTGCAGGCATATCGGCCAAGCGGTTTAAAATTTCATTTTTAGCCTCATTCGCGTCCTTTTCATCCAGCAAATCCCATAGCCTTATCTCGCCGCTTAAAAACTGCGCCGCTTCGTAACCCCAAAGCTCTTTTATATTTTTGCTAGCATCTACGATCTTGCCCGAAGTGTAGTCAAACACGAGCGTAACGATAGGCGCGTGATTTAAATACTCATATTTTTGCTTAGTCTCATCGTAAAATCTGCGATATTTTGACGCATCCAGCACCACAAAAAGGGTTGAAATTTTACTTCCGTCGCGGATATAAGATTTTTTTACATAAAGGTCTTTGACGCCATTTTTGGTTTCTTGGCGGGTTACGACATAGTTTTCTTTGACATAATTTGCGCGCTGGGTTTGATAGGCGTGATCATAAAACGAGCCTGCTTGCAGCGCGAAGATATTCCGTCCTACGACGTCATCGCCGTAAAGCTCGCGTGCGCCATTACTAGCGCTTTCGATCGTGCCTGCTACGTTATCGATGCTGAGCACAGAAAGAGAGCTGTATTTTAGCGCATCTTTAAAGCTGAGGCTAAAATCGCCGTGGCGCAGATTAGATTTCAAAACCTCGTCTATGGATTTAGAAATTTCTAAGACGGAGCTTAGCGGATTTAGCGCTTCTATATCGCGAATTTTTGAGTGGTAATCCCCTTGACGCAGCGCGTTTTGAACTGCCGCAAGCGGGATAAAAACGCGCTTTTTTAAAAACGTAAAATTTGAAATTAGAAGGATTAAATAAGCTAAAATAGCCGCCGCTAGCGCTACGACGATACAATCGTCCGCGCCCAAAAAATAGCCGGCTCGTTCGCGAGCCATTACTAAATTATCTCCAAATTTTGCAAGATAGGCAAAGCTTAGCCCAGATTCGTCTTCAAAGCTTACCACTTCGCCTAGGCGCGAAAAATCAAAATCCTGCCCCAATATATCGGTTGCGCTGCCGGAAGCGTTAAAGAATTTGCCTTCGGCGTTAAAGACCAAAATATCTCCCAGCGAAGAGAGCCTGGCAATCGGCCTAGCGGTGTTGGCAAAGCCTAGCAGATACGAATCGGCATTTACGCGCTTGATCAAAAAATACCGCCACGCCCCGTCCATCATCATATAGCGCGATACCCATTCATCCTTTTTTAGCTCGCTTGCGATATCCGCAAGCCGTATCTCGCCAAGATCCGAAATACGCGCATCCGATGAAAAATGCGCCAAGCTCTCCTGTTCCGCGCCGTGGGCGCGCAGATAAAAAATAGCGTCAAATCTATGAGAAGATTTTACGACGTTGCGGATCAAATCCGCGTAAAGCTCGCTTTGCGCAGCCTCATGCCTTGCGTCCAAAGAAAGGATATTTTCTTTTAGAATTTCAAGCTCGCTAAAAAGCGACTCGTCGGTATTTTTAAGTAAAGTAATCGCCGTGCGCGTCCGCAAATCAAGCTGCGTAGCGATCCTAGTGCGCAAAAAGCTAATCTCGCAAACTACTACAAGCGTAAGTAGTGCAGCGCCTAGAATCAAGGCGGCGTTAAATCTTTCGGTAACGAAGTCTTTTTTGTTTTTCATGCCAAATTCCAAATTTTGCGGGATTTTAGCAAATTTTGTTTTAAAGCCTATTTAAGCTTTGATTTTCACTCCGCGCGCACCCAAAAAATGCATGATTAAAAGCACCACGAAGCTAAAAATAAGCATCAGCGCCGAATACGCGTGAGCCTGCGCGAAATCGAGCGTCTCAGTCGCTTCGTAAATCGCAATGGAGGCGACCTTGGTCTGCTCGCTCACGCTGCCGCCGATCATCAGCACGACGCCAAACTCGCCCATCGTGTGCGCAAAGCAGATCACCAAGGCGCTAAGCAGGGAGTGGCGAATCGCAGGCAACGCGACGCGAAAAAGCTTGGAAAAATAGCTCTTATCTAGCGAATCGCACGCCCAAAAAAGCGAGCGCGGAAGCGAACGGAAGCCCGAAACAAGCGGCGAAAACATAAATGGCAGCGAATAGATACAGCTTGCGATCACGAGCCCGCTGAAATTAAATACGAGCCTAAGCCCGAAGTGTTTGTCAAAAAACTCCCCCAGCACCGAATACGGCGATAGAAAAACGAGCAGGTAAAACCCTAGCACCGAAGGAGGCAGCACTAGCGGAAGCGAGATGATCGATTCGATCACGCTTTTGCCGCGGAAATTTTTTCTCGCCATAAAAAACGCAAGCGGCACGCAGACGATAAACAGCGCAAATGTCGTTAAGCTCGCAAGCTTTAAGGAGACGAGAAACGGCGTGTAATCGAGCCCCTTTAGAATTTCAAACATTTATCCTCCGAGCCGAGCCGCTGGGCCCAAACTATAAAATTTTAAAAGCCTAGCTCTGCTTTAAAATTTAGAGGCAAAGCTGAATAGAATTTGCGCAAACCTCATAGTCATAAGGCTTTGCAAAATGAAATTTTAAAAATTTCGCGCAAGCTAAACTGGGCGGAATTTATAAAAGTGCTTGGCTAATAAATTCCTTCAAGCGTGCAAATTCCGTCAGGCATTTAAACTCTACTAAGCTGGCAAATTTTTAAGGTCACGAATTTTGCTGAGCTAAATTTCAAAAAGCTTAGCTTAGCTTTAAAACTTGAGGGGCAGGATTTATCTGAGCGCAAATTTCACGCAAGATAGGCTAAACGACGCCCTGCGAACGACCTAGTGAAATTTCATTGGGACCGACAAAACAAAATTTTAAAATTTCGCATAAACTTACAAGAGCTGGGTTAATGAAACCTTGCCACAGCTTGCAAATTAAGCGAGTTTAGCGCGCAAGCTTCGAGCCGTTAGAGCTTTTAAAATTTCAAAGCCACAAAATCCAGGCAAAATTCCAAATCTAAACTTTTAAGTTTTTACGAAGCTTTACATTAAATTTTTACCAAGATCGCATGATAGAATTCGCGCAACTCCTGCCAAAAAAGTAAGCTAAAAGTCGCTTAAATTTATAAATAAACCTACCGCACCAATCAATAAATTCAAAGAAGGATTTTAATGGCGCCTGCCCGCGCGAAATCTAAAATTTAAAGCTTAATTTCCACACGTCATCTAGTCTCACATTGCAATTTTGCTCTAGCCTGCGTTTAAATTTCGTGTTTCATGAAAATCTAAGCGCGATGCGAATGAAATTTTAAAACATCCCCGTATTTTACGGACAAATCTAGCTAAAATTTCGCAAAATCCCTCTCTAAATTCCACGCAAAATTCCATAAAAGCCTGTATTTAAATCTCTAATCTAGTTAAAATTTCTTACTTAGGCGCAAATCCAAGCTTACCTGCAAGTTTAAATTTTACGCAAAGTGATGTTAAAGGCTTTGGCGCCAGCTTTGACCTCGTCGCCTACTTGCAAGCCATCGGCTTCTGCATTGCTTAGCACCACTTCGCACAGCTGGCTACCGATCGCTACGACGGCTACTTTAATCCCGTCACGAGCTTGCAAATCAACAACCTTGCCCGCGAAAGAAAACTTCTGTGAGCCGCTAGTTTTAAGAAAAATTTCCTCCGGCGTACCGGTGCGGACGATCCTGCCGTCCTTCATCTCATAAACTCGCTTGCAAAGTCTATAAATCTCACTCACATCGTGGCTTACCAAAATCACGGTCTGATGAAACTGCTCGTGGATTTTTAGCAGATACTCTTGGATTTTTTCGCGCATCGTAAAATCAAGCGCCGAAAGCGGCTCGTCAAGTAGCAAAATTTCAGGCTCTTGCATCAGTGCGCGAGCAAGCGCCACGCGCTGTTTCTGCCCGCCGCTAAGACCCTCGACGCCGGATTTTGCAAACTCGCTAAGCTCTAAAATTTCAAGCAGCATTGCGGCTTTTTGCGGATCGTTTCTGGCAAAAAGTAGATTGCCCGTCACGCTCATATTCTCAAAAAGTGCGTAGTCTTGAAATAAAAAGCCGATCCTGCGCTTGCCCGCACTTAAGAATTCATTGCCTTCTTGAAGAACGCGATCGCCGTCTTTTATGCTACCGCTATCTGCGCGCAAAAATCCCGCTAAAATGCGCAGCAGTGTAGTCTTACCGCTGCCGCTGCGCCCATATAGGCATACAAACGAGCCTTTGTTAATCTCTAAGCGAGCATCAATCGAGAAATCATCACTGATTTTTTTCTTACAATCAATCGTTATCATATTTTTCTATATATATCGCAGTGGCGCTAATGTATGCGAAAACCTCGTCGCCCTCGCGTAAAGCAAGCTCCTGCGCAGAATGCGCGCTAATGAGCACATCAAAGCTTATCTTGCCTTCAAATTTTAGCGTACATAGAATTTCGCCCAAGCTTAGGCTCGTAATCTTGCCGTGAATTTCATTTTCGCTAGATACACCACTTAGAGCTTCGCGAGATAAAAGCACGTCGGTGCTTTTAAAGCCCACGTAAACTTCGCTACCCACCTTAAGCTCGCTACTTAGCTGCAGAAATACGCCGCGCAGCTTGATGCCGCCTGCGATAAATCCTACTGAATGGATGCCGTCTTTTTGTAAAATTTCGTTGATTCTCGCTCTAATCATTAAAACTCGTATCCGTATTTAGCAAAGATCGCCCTGCCCTTATCGCTTAGTATAAAATCATAAAACGACTTGGCTTCGGCATTGTCTTTGGTGCGGTTTAGCACGACCATGCCTTGAGCTATCGGCTCGTAGAGCTTGGTATCGACCAAGACGAAATTTTCGCCCTGCTTGCAAGGCTTGTCGTTGCAGCCGTCCTTCGCCATCTTAGGCGCATACATCGCGCTAGCCGCTATAAAGCCGACGTCGGAAGCTTTAAGCGCTTGCGAAAGAGCCTCGCCGATCGATTTTGCCTCTACGATTTTGCCTTTGATCTCATCGTAAATTCCCGCTTTCTTGAAAGCTTCCACGCTTGCAGTACCGTATGGAGCGGTCTTTGGATTTGCTATGGAAATCGTTTTAACGCTAGGGTCTTTTAAAATTTCAAGCCCCTTGCTAAGATCTACGCCGCGCACGCTAAACATCGCCACCTTGCCTTTGGCGTAAGTTTTGGCAGGCGCCGTCGCGAAGCCCTCTTTATGCAGATCGTCTGCAAATTTCATATCCGCCGCCATAAAAATATCAAACGGCGCGCCGTTTTTGATCTGCGTGCTAAGCGCACCGCTGGCGCCCAAGCTCACGTTTAGCGTAGTTTGCGGATGTAGCTTGGCAAATTCCGCTTTGATCTCGTCAAACGCATACGTCGTGTTCGCAGCGGCTGC
>CAUUQJ010000019.1:0-10946 GCA_963547085.1 uncultured Campylobacter sp.
GCGGTGCAAATTTGGATCAAATCCCTTCCGTTTGCCGCGCTTAGCGGAATTTTAGTAATGCTTGCTAGCAAAGGCATCGAGTGGAAGAAGCTCGATAGCGTATTTGACGAAGGCGTGCATATGATGGGCTACATCGCGTTTTTGATGCTGATCGCCGCAGGATACGGCACGATCTTAAAAGAAACCGGCGGCGTGAACGAGCTGGTGCACGTAGCGAGCACTTTAAGCGGCGGCAAGCTAGGCGGTGCGCTGCTGATGATCGGCATCGGACTGCTGGTGACGATGGGTATCGGCTCGAGCTTCGGCACGATCCCTATCATCGCTACGATATACTGCCCGCTAGCCGCACAGCTGGGCTTTAGCACGGCGGCGACGATCTTTATCATCGGCGTGGCTGCGGGTATCGGCGATGCGGGCTCGCCTGCGAGCGATAGCACGCTCGGGCCTACCGTGGGGCTGAATATCGACGGCGGACATAGCCATATGTGGGATACCTGCGTGCCGACCTTTATTTTCTTTAATATCCCGCTAATCATATTCGGCATAATCTTTTCGATGATGTTATAGATTGCAGAATTTGCGCGGGTTTTCGCGGGCGAAATTTTAGAATTTTAGAATTTTAGAATTTCGTCCTCGCGGTGCGTTGATGAAAATCATTGCTAAAATTTGAAATTTCGCATAAAATGGGCGAAATTTCATAGCAAGGAGCGGTGGTGGAGCAAATTTATCCTTACGTGCAGATCGTCCATCTCATCTGTGCCATTATCTTTTTAGGCTATATATTTTTCGACGTCGTGATTTTTTCACGGCTCAAAGGCGTGCTGGGCGCGGACTACGAGCGCGTTAAAAAGGCGATCGGCGCGCGCGCGATTAAGATCATGCCGGTTTGCCTTTTTACATTGATAATTACCGGCGGAATGATGATGAGCCGCTGGGTCGGGAGCGCTAACGGCGGGTATTTCGGTACGCCGCTTCAAAAAATCTTTATGCTAAAAGTCACGCTCGCGCTCATCATCGCCGTGTGCGTAGCGATAAATTTAAGCTGTCGCGCGATGGGAAGGCCCGCGCCTCAGTTTTTGCGAGCAAATATCCACAAAATCGCTTTTGTATTCGGCTTCATCATCGTGCTTTGCGCCAAGCTGATGTTTGCAGTATGATTTATAGCGCAAAAATTTAGCGCTGGCAGCGTGACTTCTATTGCGAAATTCTGCAGCGTGGCGAAGATTTAATTTTGCTTGCTTTTAAAATACGACGCTTGCTAAAAATTTTAAAATTCCACTTTGCTGGCGAGTGTAGAAATTTAAGAATTTTAAATTCCACTATGTCTGCACTAAAGCGCGAAATTTTAAAATTTCATCGCGAGCTTTAATACGCTCATAAAATATCTCACCCAATTCTGCAGCTTTAAAATTTTGTAAAATTCCGTGACTTTAAAATTTTGTAAAATTTTAAAAATTTTAAATTCTATCGCTAGGACGCGGATGAAAACTCTAAAAAACCCGCGCAAAATCGAAGCAAACAATGAAAAAGCGAATTTATTTGGCGACTTTACTTACTATTTAATAATCATTAAAGATATAAAAAGCTAAAATTGCTTTTCGCCTGCGGGCGAATTTAATGTCTGCTTGCCATTCGGGCGGGATTTTGAGGTTTTCCGTAGCCGTGGCAATGGTTTTGAAATTATTTATGAGAAAGGAAAAAGGATGAAGAAATTTCTCTTAAGTCTGCTTGTCGCAGCTTTAGCTAGTAGTGCGCTTTGCGCCAGATCACTCTCCGAGATCAAAAGCAGCGGAGTACTTAGAATAGGCGTTTATGACGCGCAGCCGCCGTTTAGCAAGATAGAAGACGGCGTGCATCAGGGCTTTGAGGTCGATATGGCAAATGCTATCGCTAAAGATATGCTTCCATCGGGCGGAAAGGTGGAGTTTACCTCCGTGCTTGCAAATCAGCGTATAAAATTCCTACAAGAAGATAAGGTGGATGCGGTTATCGCAACTCTTACCGTAACTCCGGAGCGCGAGAAGCAGATCGATTTTACGACCCCGTATTTTAGCGTCAATATAGGCATTTTGACCCGCGTCGAAGATAAGATTAAATCCTTAAATGAATTGCAAGATAAAACTATTTTAGTTCTTAGCGGCGGTACTGCAGAAACATACTTTGAAAAGCAAGGCTATAATATCGCCAGATGCGATAACGCAAACGCTTGCTACAAGGCGCTAAAAGCCGGACAGGGCGACGGGTATGCCGATGACAACCTAGTCGTGCTGGCTTATCCGGTTTTAGATAAAAAGGTTGAAGTAAATATCAAAAATTTAGGTACTTCGGATTTCTTAGCCATCGGTGTGAAAAAGGGTAATTCGGAGCTTTTGGATTTTCTAAACGGCGAGCTAATCAAGCTAAGCAAAGAGGGCTTTTTCAAAAATTCGTTCGATAATTTCATCGAGCCTTACTACAAAGGAACTGCAGAGAAAAAGTATTTCTTGCTGGACGATCTTTATAACTTACTGTAATTTTAAAAAAGGGGGACGCTATGAAAAAGATAATCTTGGCGTTAATGCTGGCTGCGTGTTCGCTTCTTAGCAACACTTTGACTCAAATCAAAGAAAAAGGGGTTATTCGAATCGGTATAGATGGCTCATCTCCGCCGTTTAGTGTCGCTAAAGCCGGCGAATATAGCGGCTTTGAGATACTCTTAATCGAAGGGCTTGTTAAAGAAATTTTCGGTGATAAAGGCAGCAAGATACAATATGTCGTAACGGTAGGCGATGATCGTATAAAAGCGGTACAGGATAACAGAGTTGATTTAGATATCGCGCTAATCTCGGTTACGAAAGAGCGCGAGAAGCTGGTAGATTTCTCCGATCCATACTTTAGCGTAAATATCGGCGTGCTAACTCGTAGCGACGATAATATCAGAAAGGTCTCCGATCTAAACGGAAAGACTATACTGGCGCAGCCCGGCACTACTGTGTTTGATTACTTTACGAAACAGGGCTATAACGTAGTACCGTGTGCGAGCGCGAATGAATGCTTTAATGACCTAAAATCGGGTAAGGGCGACGGATACGGCGATGATAATCTACTTGTATTTGCTTATGCCGTAGTCGATTACAAGGTTGAGGTAAATATCAAAAATTTAGGCTCGACGGACTTCCTGGCCATCGCGGTGCAAAAGGGCAATACCGAGCTGCTTAACGCGGTAAATGCGGGACTAATTGAGCTAAGTAAAAAGGGTTTTTTTACAAAAATTTTTGATGAGAGTATTGAGCCTTTTTATAAAGGCACCATTGATAAAAAGTATTTCTTGCTGGACGATCTTTACAGCTTGTTTTAATTTAAAGTGGCGATGGATGGTAAATTCTATTCGCTTGCGAAATTTTAGTAAAATTTAAAGGAATTTTATGAAAAAGATTATATTTGCGTTGTTAATCGCTTCGTGTTCGTTATTTGCTAACTCTTTAGCGCAGATCAAAGAAAAAGGGCTCATTCGTATAGGAATAGACGGCTCACTGCCGCCGCTTAGCGTCTCCGAGGACGGCAAATACAGCGGTTTTGAAATTTCGCTTATTGAAGAGCTTTCAAAGGAAATTTTCGGCGATAAGGGCGGCAAAATCGAATATGTTGTAACTCTAGGCAACGACCGTATCACAGCCGTGCAAGATAACAAAGTTGATTTGGATATCGCAGCCATCACGGTTACGAAAGAGCGCGAGAAGCTAGTGGATTTTTCAAATCCCTACTTTAGCGTAAATATCGGCGTGCTAACTCGCACCGATGATAATATAAAAACCGTAGACGATTTACAAGATAAAGAAATTTTAGCAGAGCCCGGCACTACGGCTTTTGATTATTTTAATAAGGAAGGCTTTAAAGTTATCTCATGCGCTAGTTCTAGCGAATGCTTCCGCGCGCTAAAATCCGGTCGCGGCAGCGGCTATGCAGACGATAATATGGTGGTTTTGGGCTATTCGGTTGTAGATCGCAAGGTAGAGGTAAATATAAAGAATTTAGGCACGACGGACTTTTTAGCTATCGCGGTACAAAAAGGCAACAACGACTTACTAAACGCCTTAAATGATGGGCTTGTCAAGCTCAGTAAAAATGGCTTTTTCAAGAAAATTTTTAACGACAGCATTGATCCTTTTTACAAGGGCAAGGCTGAGAAAAAATATTTCTTGTTAGATGATCTTTATAAAATGTTTTAATTCAAAGGACGAAATATGAAAAAAATTCTACTAAGTATTTTGCTAGGTGCTAGCGCGCTTTGCGCTAACTCATTATCAGATATCAAGCAAGCAGGCGAAATTCGCATAGGCTTGCAAGACTCCCAGCCTCCGTTTAGCTTCGATGATAACGGCACGCTAAAAGGCTTTGAGGTTGACTTGGCAAACGAGCTAGTCAAAAATCTATTCGGCAATAAAAAGATCAAAATCGACTTTATCGCCGTAGCATCTAAAGATCGCGTTCCCTCACTGGAGCAAAACAAAGTAGATCTCATCATATCCAAGCTCACCGTCACAAAAGATCGCGTTCAGAAAGTCGATTTTTCTTATCCGTATTATTCAGTGCAGATCGGCGTGCTAAGCCGTAAGGATGATAATATTTCAAGAATCGATCAGATCGCGCATAAAAAAATTCTAAGCGTTAAAGGCACAACTGCCGAGGAGCACTTCAAAAACGCGGGCTATGAGATTGCGACATGTGCCGATGCGAATGAGTGCGTCGCTAGGCTAAAGGCTGGCGAGGGCATAGGCTTTGCCGACGATAATACGGTCGTACTCGGATACGCTAGAAAGGATGCCGCGCTTGATGCAAAAATCATTAACCTTGGCAAGGTAGATTATATCGCCGTCGCCCTATCTAAGGGCAATACCGAGCTGCTTGATGCGGTTAATAGCAGCCTGGTAAAAATGTATAAAGCAAAATTTTTCCATAAGGCTTTTGACGAGGATATCAAGCCATACTACGGCGGTAAGATCGATAAAAAGCACTTCACGCTCGATGAGGTTTATAGCCTGTTTTAATTTAGACGTATTTAAAATTTTAAGGCGTTCTTTGACATCCAAACATACGCGCAGCTGCGATATTTGATCGCAGCTAGCTTTTGCCGCCAAGGCTTCGGTGGCATTTATAATTTAAATTCCGTATTTTTGCGGGTCCGGTTGCAATATAAAATTTTATGATATTTTGATATGCGGTTGCGAAAGAGTGTGGCTTCTAAAAGATAGTCAGTCGTGCAAAATTCTAATCCGAGTAGTAAAATTTTATATCCTTTTTCAGTTGCATCGGCAATATATTAAATTTAGTCCTAAAAATTTTAGAAAAATGCGATAAATTATTGTATCCGACCATTTTGGCGGCTTCGTTTACGCTGATTTGATCTAAGCTCAATAGCTCTTTTGCAATCTCAAGCCGTTCATTTGTCAGCATCGCATAAACGCTCGTGCCGAAATATGCTTTAAAATCCCTTTTTAGTGCAAATTCGTTCGTAGCGCAAAGATGAGCGAGTTCTTTAATGCTAGGTGGATTTTGCATATTTTCGAGTAATATTTTCTTTGCTTTTTGAACTGTTTTTATGCGATTTTCATCAAGACTAAGCGCATTTTCGGGCTCATTAAATTTATGAAAACTTTTATAAAGCATCTCTAAAATTTTACTTTCCATAAAAATTTCGCGCATTTTGCCGTCGTATATCGCGGCATTTTCGATTTCTTTAAGGATGATATTTTGCACGGCGCTTGTTTTAAATTTCTTCATGCAAACGGCTTGATCTAAATTCAAATTTTTTAAAATTCCTAGTTCATTCGCAAAAGCGGTGCTAAGCGCTATGCAGGAGCTTTTATAGTGTTTATTTTCAAGCTCGTGAACGCCACGCAATTTGCTTTGCATAGTTCCGAGCCAAAACTCACCTTTATTCAAGACGAATTGATCTTTATCCGATCTGAAGCAGATAGGATTTTCGCCCGTATTGAAAAATAAAAATGAATAGCGGCTGCCCCGTTCGTGGCGATGCAAAAGAAAATCTCTGCAAATTATATTGCTGCTATAATATCCTATCTCTCCGCCCGTATAAAAAGAGCTAAAGTCGAATTTTATACTTTCGCTTTCAAGTTCGGTTTTGTTATACCCACATTGCTTGGACGGCTCAATGTCGTTAGATATTTTTTGCAAAAAATCATCTAAACTTATCTCCTTGCTCATCTTATCCCTTTAGCGTTTAAAATAATCCCTCTGCCGTTTAGTATTTCTTGATAATGTATATCTTATTATAGTAAAATGAGTTTAAATTTTAATAAGAAAAGGAGCGTTTGTGCGCACAATATATAAATTATCGCTGATCGTTGCTATAGCGACAGCCGGAATATCGGGCGAGATAGAAAAACAGGACAAAAGCGTAAATTTGGGTGAAATTACCGTAGTCAGTGCTACGGGCTATCGGCAAAATATCCAAGACGCACCCGCTTCCATCTCCGTTCTTACGCAAAAAGAGATACGAAAGCGCAACTACCAAGATATCTCGGCAATGGTAGAGGATTTGCCGAGTACCTTTACCGCAACGCTAGGCGCTGCATCGAGAAAAGGCATAAGCCTAAGAGGCCTATCTCAAAAATATACGAAAATTTTAATCGACGGCAAGCCTGCGACCAGCGATAGTGCTTATAAAGGATTAAGAAGTATCGGCAGTAGCCAAAATTTCTTGCCTCCCGCAAATACGATAGAGCACATAGAGGTCATCCGCGGGCCTATGAGCTCGCTTTACGGCAGCGACGCTATGGGCGGAGTAATAAATATCATCACCAAGGGCTTTTCAAATGAGCTTAGCGGTAATGTAAACGGATACTATACTTTCGCTAAAAAATCGCAAATAAAAGGTGATTATCAAACGGGTTTTTATCTAAACGGAGCTATCGTCCCGGACGTGCTAGGTATCGCACTTTACGGCAGATTTTTTGAAAAGATAGAGGATAAAGAGCCTTATGCGAATAGAAATAATGAAGAGACGAATATGGGCGCAAAACTGATGTATAACGTAACGCAAAATGATGAGGTAACGCTTGATTATCGTAAAGTAAATAATAAATTTAGGCGTACATATGGGCGTACGCGAACAACCTCGGGAGGCAATAACGATATTGCGAAAGAGGATATGAAAGGCTACACTGCAAGCCTGTCTCATCAGGGAAAATACGATAAGTTTATGATAGATAGCTACGCAAATTACGATAGCATGAAAGAAAGCGGCGCCCAGGATCTGCATCTTAGAACGACTACGCTAAATTCTAAAGGCTCATATTTTTTCGATTCAAATGCTTTGAGTTTGGGTGTGCAATACCGAAGCGAGAGATTAAACGAAGCCGCTACTACCGCAGATGAGGCAAATGTCAAAAGATGGGATTATTCGATCTACGGCGAGGATGATTTTTATCTAACTGACGATTTAACGCTAACCGGCGGAATCAGATATAACCGCGATAAAGACTACGGCGGCCATATATCGCCGCGCGCTTATGCCGTTTATCGTTTAAACGAAAGTTTTTCTATTAAAGGCGGCGTTTCGACGGGATATTCAACTCCGGATATTAAGCAGCGTAGCGAGGGCCTTGCCTTGCCGTTTGCAGGAGGTCAGGGGGCGCAGATCGGCAGAAGCTCTCTAAAGCCTGAAAGCAGCATAAGCTACGAAGGCGGGTTTTCTTACGACGATAACGATAAATTTAACTTTAGTGCTACCGCGTTTTATACCGAAATCAAAGATGGAATTTCTACCAAATTGATTTGCCGTCCAAGACCGGGAAATCCTTGCGTGCATAACGGCAAAACTTACAGACGCGGAATTTGGGATACTATAAATATTGGGGAAGCCGAGGTTAGGGGTCTAGAGCTAAGTAGCGATTATCAAATTTTAGATAATTTGAAGCTGCATGCAAACTACGCCTATACGAAATCCGAGCAAAAAACGGGTAGCGAGAAGGGCAAAACCTTAAATAATTTTCCAATCCATTCGGTAAAGCTAGGATTTGATTACGACGTAAGCTCCAAGCTAAACTTATGGTCGCAAATAAATTATTATAGTAGGACGCGCGATAGCCTAAGCTACGATGAGGATATTCGCTCATACACGCTTTTTGATCTGGGCGCGAGCTATAAGCTCACAAAAGACGCAAGTTTAAATTTTACGCTTTATAACATATTCAATGAATTCGTACTAACGCGCTCGGGAAATTATCAAATGATGGTCGTAGACGGGATGAAGGCGCAGGTTGGATTTAACGTGAACTTTTAAATTCGCAGCGCATAAATTTCGTCCGCGGATTTAAAATTTAAGGAAATTAATGGCGATTCTAAAAAGGAAAAAATTTTGGTTCAACGTCCACCTTGTTTTGACGCTTATATGCTGCGTGCCGATCTTAATCGTAGCCCTTAGCGGCGCTATTATCTCGTATAATGATGAGATTATAGATGCGTTAAATCAAAGCAAATCTTTCGTGCGCCCGAGCGGGAAAGATGCCCTCGAACCCGCCGAAATTTTAAATATTTTCAGAAAAGTCAAGCCCGGTTTTACGCTCAGTTATTATAGGATTCCTCAAAATAAAAATGAGGCGATTAGGCTTTCCGGCACAGATTCTAGCGGCGAGTTTAAATCATATTTTATAGATCCTTATAGCGGCGAAATTACTTCGGAAAACATAGGCGATACGTTTATTGGCGTAGCACTAAATCTACATACTAATCTGGGATTTGGGCTAAGCAAAAACGAAACTCTGCGGCTAATAGGCAAAAATATCGTGGCGCTTAGCACGGTTATGTTTATTTTGGTCTTAATTTCAGGCGCGGTGATTTATTATCCTAGCTTTAGAGGGAAAATTTTACGCGCATTTAGGATAAATTTTAAAGCGAGAAGTTATGCTTTTTTATATAGCTTGCATGGTGCGGTCGGAGTTTTGCTGCTACCTATTTTGCTTACGATAAGCGCTAGCGGGCTTTATTGGTCGTATGATTGGATAGCCAAAATCACCAACAGAGCGCTAGGCGAAAAGGAAATTTTTAGAAAAACGAGTTTTACCGAAGTGCGAGGATTTTCGCTCGAGGATGAAGATAAAATTTTAAATTTGCAGACGGCACTTGATATTTTTAAGCGTGAACGCGGTGAAAACTATGAATTCTTTAACATCATCGCTCAAAAAGATGGAGAAAATTTTATGATCTTTTATTTTGATAAAGGCGAAGAGAGCGAAGAGCATATGAACACGATGAGCGTAAACGTTAAAAAGGGTATCTTACGGCATGCTCGCTATGATGATGCGAAAAGCACCATGCCGCGCCCTTTTGCTATACATAAAGCCGTTTTGAGCGTGCATTCGGGCTATATCTTGGGCGAGGCGGGCAAGTTCTTATTTTGCGTAGCGGCGATTTCTGTGTTATTTTTTATAGTTACAGGATTTTGGATGAGCATAAAAAGAATTTGCAAGAAAAGATAAATCCATGAATTCAAAGCGGAGAAATAGCTTATTCGCGGCGTAAATTTAAAATTTTACCCGAAGCGGTATCGCTTCTTTTCAGTTAATAAAATTTTATGTGTAGCGCTTTGAAATACTATGTGCAGAGCCTTTGTGAGCCTTGCGCCGCATCTTGATTTTGTTAAATTTACTTCGGCGTTTTAACTGCATTCATTTGTCGCTCATAAAATCCCTAATATTTTGCGCGATCATTTTTATCAGCCGTTTGCGAGCCTCTGTGCTAGCCCATGCGATGTGGGGCGTGATGACGACGTTGCGGCGATTTTTCACGCGCAGCAGCGGATGATCCGCCCTCATCGGCTCTGTTTGCAGCACGTCAAGCGCCGTGCGCAAGCCTCGTTCGTCCACGGCGCGAGCCAGCGCGTCCTCATCCACGATGCCGCCGCGGCCGAAATTCATCAAGATCGCTCCCTCTTTCATCTTTGCAAGCTCCGCCTCGCCGATCAATCCCGCCGTTTTTTGATTTAGCGGAGCGTGGATCGAGATGATGTCGCAGGCTCTCAAAAGCGCGTCCAGGCTCACTCTGGCAAACTCGCCGTTATCGTTCGCGCCGCCGGTGGAGTAGTATCTCACGTTCGCGCCGAACGTGGCGGCGATGCGGGCGACCTTTGCGCCGATCTGTCCAAGCCCGATGACGCCGAGCTCTTTGCCGTAAATTTCGCTGATGGGCGCGTCAATGTGAGTAAAAATTTCGCTCTCGCACCATTTGCCGCTGCTGCCGTAATCCGCGTAATATCCGAGCGCGTTGGTTAGCGCAAACAGCGACGCAAAGGTCTGTTGCACGACGCTGTTCGTCGAATAGCCCGCTACGTTTTTCACCGCGATGCCGCGAGCCTGCGCGGCCTGCATGTCGATGTTATTCGTGCCCGTGGCGCTGACGCAGATCAGCTTAAGCGCGGTTTGCGCCATGATCTCATCCGTGATTAGGACCTTGTTGGTTATGACGATGGCCGCGCCGGCTAGGCGCTGCGCAGTTTGCGCGGGCTCTGTCATCTCGTAGCTTTCAAACTCGCCCAAGCTCGCGATCTCGCTAAGATCGGCATCGCCTCCAAGCGTCGCGGCATCCAAACATACGATTTTCATATTTTCCCCTTTGCGTTTTAAAATTTTAAGCCACCCCCGCGGCTAAATTTATCCGTTAATTCTGCCGCGTGATCGGAAGCGCGGCGTCTAAACGGTAAATTTCAACTCCGCGAATTTAGCTATTGCGGAAATTTGCTCTCGCGAAATTTTACTATTGCGAATTCCGCTCTTGCTGAAATTTAATACTTGCAGCGCGCGGGGCGTTAAATTTCAGAATTCTAGTTTGCATCGAAATAAGCGGTAAGCTTTACCGCCGCTAGGACCTGCGTCTAAATTTTGAAATTCTAATTTGCGCCGAAGCGAGAGATAAATTTTTGCTGCTCGCGTTTAAATTTTAAAATTTAG
>CAUUQJ010000020.1:0-10762 GCA_963547085.1 uncultured Campylobacter sp.
TCCGTCCTGCTCAAAATTTAAAATTCTACATGCCGTTTAAATTCCGCTTAAAATTTTAGCCGCACTTTAAATTTAGCGGAGCTACTTCAGCTCGCCCCAGCGCTTGGCGATATTTAGGCTTGTCTTAAGCGGCACGTTCAGGCTCGCCGCGCTTTGCATTATCTCCTGCGCGCGCTCACCAAAGCTCTGCGCCAAATCGTCCCGCACCTCGAAGATCAGCTCGTCGTGGATCTGCAATATCAGCCGCGCATCGTCGTTTAGCAGCGGCGAAATCTCAACCATCGCCTTTTTGATGATATCGGCGGCGGAGCCTTGAAATTTCGTATTTACCGCCTCGCGCTCGTAGCTCGCATAGACCATATTGTTGCGCGCGTTTGCGAAGTCGAAGTAGCGCCTGCGCCCAAAAAGCGTGCTTACGTAGCCGTCTGCTTTCGCGTCCGATTTTATGCTTTGCAAAAACTCCTTGATCGTAGAAAACGCCGCGAAATAGCGCTCGATATAGCCCTTCGCCTCGGCGCGCGCGATGCCTAGGCTATCGCTTAGCTTGCCCGCGCCCATGCCGTAGATAAGGCCGAAATTTATGCTCTTTGCGATCGTGCGGTGTGCGGGCTGCGCATCGCCAAAGATGCTGATCGCCGTGTGCGCGTGAATGTCCTCATCCGCCCTAAACGCCGCCAAAAGCGCAGGATCGCGCGAAAAGTGCGCTAGCAGGCGCAGCTCGATCTGTGAGTAATCAAGCGAGATCAGCGAGTAGCCTTCGTCTGCTAGGAAGCAGTCCCGCACGTCCTTCGCAAAGGTGCCGCGCGCGGGGATATTTTGAAGGTTCGGATTTTTGCTCGCTAACCGCCCGGTAGCCGTGCCTGTCTGCAAGAAATTCGATCTGACGCGGTTTTGCGCATCGGCTAACGCAAGCTGCAGCAGCGGCTCGCAGTAGGTGCTTTGCAGCTTAAACAGCTCGCGGTAGTCTAAAATTTTACCCACCGCGGGATGCAGCGCCGTAAGATCCTTCAGTACGCTTTCGTCGGTGCTATAGCCCGTCTTCGTGCGCTTTGCGGCAGGAAGCCCAAGCCGCTCGAAAAGCACGGCGCCGAGCTGAGCGGGAGAGTTGATGTTAAACTGCTCGCCGCAAAGCTCATAAATTTCATCCGTAAGCGCTCGCAGGGACTTTTCGTTGCGCGCGATAAGGCGCTTTATCATCTCCGCGTCGATCTTGATGCCGCATCTTTGCATCTGCCAAAGCACCCGCACGAACGGGAACTCAAGCTCCTGCGCGAGCTTAAAAAGCGCGGGTTCGAGCAGCTGTTTGAGTTTAAAATACAGCCTCAGCGTCACCCACGCATCCTCGCTCGCATAGATCGTAGCGGCGTCCAGCTCCACGGAGGCGAAGGTCTCGCCCTTTTTGACGACGTCGCCGAAATGCACAGTCTCATACCCCAGATATCGCGGCGAGATAGAGTCCATCCCCACGGCGTTTGCGGGATCAAGCAGCCACGCTAGCACCATCGTATCGGCAAAGCGCGCGGGCGGCTCAATGTTAAAATTATTTTTCACGATCTCAAAATCGTATTTTAAATTTTGCCCCACTACATAACCGCGAAACAGCGAGTCGATCGCAGCCTTTGCCGCATCCGAAGAAATTTGAGCCGGAGCGCCCAAATAGCTATGTGCGAGCGGGACGTAGTAGGCGCGCTCCTCGTTAAACGCAAACGAAAAGCCCACGATCTTGGCGCTTTTGCTGTCGATGCTAGTGGTTTCCGTATCGAAGCTCACCAAGGTTTTGGCGCTGACGCCTTCGCACAGCCTTGCAAGCTCCGCGGCATCGGTGATACAAACAGGCTCAAATGGCGTTTTAAAAGCGCTCTCGCAGCTTTGCCCGCCGCAAGCCGAGCCGCCCGGGATAGAATTTTGCCCGTCTAGCCCCCCTACCGTAGCGTCCAAGATAGAGCCGCCGCGAGACGGCTCTGCGCCCGCACCCTTTCCGCCCGTACTTAAAACGGAGCTTTTTGCGCCCGCGCTTTTGCCCTCGTTCCAAAGATCAAGTCCGTTCTGCTCCTGCAGGCTTAACGCCGAAAGAAGCCTATTTAGCGCGTAATCTTTTAAAATTTCGCGAATTTTAAAAAGCGGATTTTGCTGCGGAAATTTTGCATCCTCTAAAGGCGGGATTTCCAGCTTGTCGTAAAGCGTGGCCAGGCGCTTGCTTATGTAGGCGCTCTGCTTACCTTCTATCAGATATTCGCGCTGTTTGTTCTGCGGCAGGCGGTCTAAATTTGAATAGATCCCATCAAGCGAGCCCCATTCGTCTAAAAGCTTCTTTGCTCCCTTGTCGCCGATGCCCCGCACGCCCGGGATATTATCGGCGCTGTCGCCGCAGATCGCTAAAAAATCCACGATCTGCTCGGGATAGACGCCGTAGCGCTGCAAGCACTCCTCTCTGCCGTAAAGCATCTTTTTGCCGTGGCTGTAAATTTTAACGTTTTCGCCGATGAGCTGATACAGGTCCTTGTCGGAGGTAACGATGTTGATTTTATGCGTGGCGCCGTGCTTTTTAACCACGCTTGCGATGAGATCGTCCGCTTCGTAGCCCTCGCGTCCGAGCGAGTAAAGCCCCATCTTTTCGATCATCTCGATGCAGACCGGCAGCTGCTGCAAAAGCGCGGGCGGCGGGGCTTGGCGGTTGGTTTTGTAGTTCGGATCGATATCCGAGCGGAAGGTCTTGCCCTTGCTATCCAGAGCGAAAATTATATAATCGCTCTTAAATTCCTTCGAAAGATTTGCGATGAAGCTCGCAAATCCGCTCACCATGCCGCTGGGTTTGCCGTCTTTGGTCTTAAGCCCGCTCATAGCGTAGTAGAGCCTGAAAAAAAAGCCGAACGTATCGATGATCGTGATGGTCTGCATAATGGTCCTCGGATTTAGAATTTTAACGCGTAGTGTATTAAAATTCGGCTAAATTTACAAATTCCGAATAGGACTTGATCTGCCTCATTTCAAAATTTTAAAATTTGCTATATAATCGCGCGAAATTTTAAAAAAGGATTAAGTATGGATTTTTTCACAGACTGGCAGGAGTTCGATGCAGCGGGCGCTACGGTGAAATTTTACAAAAAATCGCAAGGCGGCGTGGAGTACATCGGCTTTGATTCGCGCAAATGCATCCCGCCCGAGCCGATGGTAAATGCGCTGGTGGCGCTAAATTTCGTAAAAGACGAAACCAAAAAGGTCGTCATGGTCAATCATAAATTCCCAATGGGGCTGATCCCAAAAATCGAGTCTAAATTTGACATTGCCCGCGAGGATCTGGACGGCGACGCGGTCAAGCTCACCATCAGTCTAAAGCCCGGCGCGGTCAATGAGGGCTTCGACACCGACGCGAAGTGCCACGGCTAAAGGGCTTTAAAATTTAGATGAATATCACGACCTTTTCGCCGCCGTTTCGCATCGTAGGCGGCTATTTCATCTGCGGCTTTATCTTTTTGCTGCTAAGCGCGGCGAGCTTTTTAAAGGCCGATTTCGGCGCGATCCAAGCGCCGCAGACGGCGAGCTTTTTTCACGTATTTTTGCTGGGATTTGTAATCAGCATAATCATCGGAGCGCTCTATCAGCTCACCTCCGTCATCATCCAAAAGGAATTTTTCACCGTCAAATTTGCGTTTTTAAATCTCCTCGCTTACGGTGCGGGCGTGGCGCTGCTAAGCGCGGGATTGCTTCTTTCAAGCATCCCTTTGATGCACGCAGGCGGCGCCGTTTTGCTGCTTAGTCTATTTTATTTTACGATCTGCTACGCGCTAAGCTTCATCGGCACGCCCAAATGGAGCTTCCCCGCCCTAGCGCTTGCGATCTCGGCTGCGTTTTTAGCCGTAGGGATCAGCCTTGGCTTTGCCCTCGTGCTAGCGCTTAGCGGCGTGGAGATTTTCGGAGTGTATTTTTCAGAAATTTTATCCTATCACATATACTTCGTGCTAGGCTTTGTGTTTTTCGTCATCGTAGGCGCTACGTGCGTGCTGCTGCCGATGTTTAGCCTGGCGCACGATCTAAGCTTCGCACTAGCAAAAGCTTCGCTGGCGCTGTATCTGCTCGCGGGGCTGTTTTTACTAAAAGAATTTGGAATTTTCATCGCTTTTGCCGCGCTTGCGAGCTTTGCGGCTCAGGCGATCTACATCCTTGCTAGGCGCGTGCGAAAAGCGATCGATTATTGGAATTTAAACGTCTACATCTCGCTGGCGGCTTTGGTATTTAGCGCGGCATTTTGGATTGCAGATCGCACAGATTTGGCGGCGTTTTGGCTGCTATACGGCTTTTTATTCGCCTTCATCGTCGCGCACCTTTATAAAATCGCACCCTTTCTCATCTGGTATCACTACGTCTCGCCCTTCGTCGGCAAGCGCAAAATCCCTATGCTCGAGGATATGATAATCAAAAAGATCGCCTACGCAGCCTGCGTGCCAAACGTCTTAGCGCTTGCGTGCGCGGGCTTCGGAGCGCTAACGCCTGCGGTGATCTTACAAGCGGCAAGCATAATTTTGGTGCTAATCAACATCGTAAATATCTTTAACTACATAAAATTTGGAGAGGAAAAATGAAAGTAACGAAGGAGCAAATTTACGACGCGCTTCGCGCTGTGGTGGACCCTGAGGTGGGCTTTGACGTCGTGTCGCTGGGGCTCATCTACGACGTAGCGGTTGATGAGGCGAACAACGTCAAAGTCACGATGACGCTATCGACTCAATCGTGCCCGCTGCATGAGATGATGCTAGAATGGGTACGCGCGGGTGCCGAGAGCGTGGACGGCGTCGGCGAGGTAGAGATCGATCTCGTCTTTGAGCCGATGTGGAATATCGATATGGCGGAGGATCAAGTCAAAGAAGCGCTTGGTAGATTTTAAACAGCTTTGCCGCGCCCCGTAGTTTAAGCTTTGAAATTCTAAAATTAGACTTCAAATTTATACTCAGGGGCTGCTATGAAAAAATTTACCGATGGCGAGAAAGAGATCCTGCTTCAAACGCACGGGCTTAGTTTGATTTCAAAGACGCTACAAAACGGCAAAGAAAGGCTGAGCTCTAAAGAATTCGCAAACCACGATGCTCTGCAAAAAGCTTTTGTAAAAAAGCAAGTTGATGCTCTAAAAAAGGGCTTCATCTACGAAAACAAAGAAGCAAAATTCGGCGAAGCACTAGCGCATGCCTATATCGGCGGCGGATATAGCGGAGCGCTTGGATTTGCCGAGTTTGAGGATAAATTTTACGTATATAAATGTAATTTTGACGAGCACGGCTGCGATTATTTAATCGTGCTGGACGGCGAGCTAAGAACTCTTGCGCAAATTAAGCTACCAAAAATTTTAGCGTGGAAAATGACCGCTACCAAAAAGGCCTTGGTGCTTGATTTGGACCACGAATTCTTTCTTTTTGACGGAGAAAAATTCAGTAGGCTTTTTGAAGCCTGGGGTATCACAGGAGGAGGCTTTAGCTCTGCTCTAAGCGGCAACGGCGAAATTCTAGCCTGCGGCACGGATGGAATTTTAGCTTTCGGAAGCGACAAGAAGCTAAATTTTAAAACGGAATTTTCGGTAAAGGCCATAGGCTTCGGCAATAAAATTTGCGTAGCCTGTGGGGATGAAGGCGGCAAAAATGTCGCTAGGCTCTACCGCCTAAAAGACTTCGCCCAGCTTTGCCGTATCGAATGCGACGTAGGCTATATCCACTCCCTAAACGTGGGACTCATCAAAAATGACGCGATTTTGGTCGTAAATAACGGCTTTGATGAGCTGTATTTTTGGGACGTCGCAAGCAAAAAGCGTCTAAGCGTACCAAAAAGCTTGCCAAGAAGCGTAATGAGGTTTGCCGCAAACGATCAAATTTTTCTTACGTATTTTTATGGTGGATTTAAAGCATTCAGCTTGGAGGATTTTCGCCTCTTAGGCGAGTTTGAGTGCGAGCACTGCGTCAAAACTGCTGCTATTGAAATCTCGAGCGAGCGCCTTTACGTCCGCACCGACTACGGGTTTTTTAGCGTCTATTCTTTAGCTAAGAATGGAATTAAAATTTAAAAAGCGCTATTGATACAGATTTATCGCCCGCTTCAAGCTCCTAAAATTAAACGAACTCCGCCCGCCTTAAGCTTGCGCGACAAGTAGGGGCGCTATTTAAAGAAATTTTATCGCAAAAATTGCGGGCTTTGAGAGCTTTTTAAGGCTTCCTTTAAGCATTATCAAATTATCCGCGCCGGAGATTTTAAGAGTGGAGTTTTCAAAGCAAAATTCTAAATTTTTTAGCGCGTTTTCGCTTAAGAGGCGCGCAAGCTCCAAAATATAGCTCAGCCAGGCAAGCTTGGTGGCGTCCGGTAAAATCGCGCTCAAAGGCGCAAACGTAGCTCCTAGCTCGCGCTTTCCGTGCATCGAGATGATTGCGGCTATGAGCGCCTTTTCTTTGTGCGCCGTGCGATAGTTCAGCCCGCCGAGCACCATATCCGCGCTGGTTTCGTGCTTGGCATAAAAACCGATCGCCCGCCCGATCTCGCAAAGCGATGCTGCGGTCTGCAGGATTTTAATATATTTTTCGCCCAAGCCGTGTAGAGGCGATAGAGCACAAAACAGCGCCTTCGCGAACTTCGGAGCCTCGCTCGGCTCGGAAGCGAAGCGATCTTTAAGGCTTCTTAGGCTCGGATTAAAGCCTCTAGGCAGGTTTGCGCCGCGCAGAATCGAGCTTAAAAACGCCCCCTCACGCACTCCCACGCCGCTGGTGATGATCTTTTTCGCCCCTAGGCGCCTTACGATCTTATCAAAGATAATGGCGCCCTCCCTGATCGTGTCGTAGCGGTCCTTTTTGATCGGGAATTTCGCCAAATCAAGCGTCTTTGCGCTCATCAGCTTGGCAAAAAACGGCGCGTATTTTTCATAATCGTAGCTGAAATTATGCACGATCTTTAGCGGATGGTTTTGCAGGCTCATCACGGCGCCGGATAGCGCTCGCGCGGAACCGCCCATTACGATTAAATTTTGCGTGCGAAGCTCGGCGCCTACCTGCGAGATCGCGCTATTTATGTATTTCTCCAGCCCCTTTGTGTCGCCGCGGTCGAAAAATAGCTCCTTTAGCCGCACCGTGCCTAAATTTAGAGAAATTTTATTTTCTATCTTGCCGTTTTTGATGTAAGCAAGCTCGGTCGAGCCGCCGCCGATGTCCAGCGTAACGCCCTCGGAAAAGTCGCTAAGCAAATTTTGCGCCGCATAGGCGCCTAGATACGCCTCCATCTGCCCGTCTATCTTGCGGATCGTAATGCCCGTTTGCTTGCGGACGAGATTTATAAACTCGTTCCCGTTTGGCGCATCGCGAAGTGCGGATGTACCGATGCAAAGCACGCGCTTGGCCTTGTAATTGCATACCAGGGTTTTAAATTTTTTAAACGCCAGCAGGCATTTTTGCATCGCTTCGGTGGTTAAAATTCCGCCGTTTTCATAAGCGCCCTCGCCTAGGCGGATCTTGATCTTGTGCTCGGCCAAAATGAAAAATCCAAGCCTACTCGTGCGCTCGAAAATCACGGCTCTGGCGGAATTTGAGCCCAGATCTATGACGGCGACGCGCTTGGGCATTTAAATTTCCATATGGACGTGTTTGTATTTCAGCTCGTCCGCCGTCTCGATATTATCGGGATCGGTGATGATACACTCGACCGGGCAGACCACGATGCAAGCGGGCTCTGAATAATCATCTACGCACTCGCAACATCGATCGGCGTCTATGATGTATATCGGCTCATCCTCGAAAATCGCTTCATTAGGGCATTCCTCGCGGCACGCGTCGCAACTGATGCATTCTTTTGTAATCAACAATGACATATAATTTTACCTTACGAAAAAATTTATGGCGTTTATACCATAAAAAGCTTCATTTTGTTTTAAAATAGCGGAATTTCGGGCTATTTCTTAAATTTTTTAGCGGAAGTTTGAAAATCGCGACGATTAGCGAGCGCCCTTTGTCGTTTTTAAGATCTACTTGCGCGCCCATCGCTTGAGCAGCATTTTTGGCTAAAAATAACCCAAGCCCAGCTCCCGGTTTGCCGCCGTAACGCTTAAAAGGCGCGAAATAATCGATCTCTTCGTTAAGCGGCTCGCCTTTGTTTGCGACCCGCACGATGAAATTTCCGTCTGAAATTTCGCTCTCGATCAGCACCTTTTCGCCGTCCGGAGAAAATTTTATGGCGTTTTGGATAAAATTTTGAATCACGTGCATAAAGAGGCTTTTCTGCACCGAAATTTCAAGTTGTTCAGGCTTAAGATCCATCGTCAAGTCCTTGCCTGCCGTGCGCGCTAAAATTTTAAAGCCCACGCATAGCTCCCGTAGATACGCGATCATATCGGTCTGCTCGGGCGCCTCAAACTGCGCCCCCTCCTGTCGCCCTATCTCTAGGATCGAGCTGATCATCTTATTCATACTATCGATCGAGTCGTTATTATTTTTAAGCGCCTCGATATATTTCTCGCTCTCGCGCGGTTTAATTAGCGTAACTTCGTTTTTGGTTTTCATCACCGCAAGTGGAGTTTTAAGCTCGTGCGCGATGCCGATAAAAAGCTCTTTTTGATACATAATAAAGGTCTCGATGCGCTCAAGTAGGCGGTTTATGCTGTTTGAAAGCGGGCTAAATTCGCTTGGAATTTCCGCTGCGTCGATCGGCTTTAGAAATTTTTCATCCACCGAGGCGAGCCTTTGGCTGATCAGCTTAATCGGCATCAGCAGCATGCGCGAGAGAAACATCGCGTAAAACACCACCAAAAATATCATCGTCAAATTTACCAAAATGATGTCGATGAGTATTTGATTTACGATGTTTGCATAGACGCTCACGTCTGCTTTGATGCTTAAAATTTTATCCTTACCATAAGGGTAGTGCAGCTGTAAATAGCTCCTGCCATCCTCGGAGCTTTCGATAAATTTAGGTTTATTGATACTTTCGTTTTCGATGATTTTGCTTTCGTATTCACCGGATGCGTCTTGTAAAAAAGATGAAATTTTCTCAGGCGGCACGGAGGCGTCTACGATTTTTTGTGCTCTTTGGATTAAATTTTGAACGGGAGTTTCGAAGATGGTAATTCTCATATAATTATAGAGCATTACCGAAAAAATGACAATTAGCATCAACGAAGCGGATGCTAATTGTATTACAAAGCGGACTCTTAGGCTTTTTGTGGAAAGCAAAATCTATATCCGCGTCTGCGAACGGTCTCGATCGTAGAGATATTTAGAGGCTTATCCATTTTCTGGCGAATTTGATTGATCGCGACTTCGATGACGTTTGGCGTAACAAGCTCAGGCTCCTCCCAAATAGCGTCTAGCAGCTGCTCTTTGCTTACGATCTGATCGCTGTGGCGCGCCAGATGAGTTAGCACCTCAAACGGCTTACCCTTAAGCTCGATCTCTTGACCTAGATATGTGATCTTTTCCTCGTCTGGATCAATGATAAGATCGTCGATTTTGATGATATTTGAGCCGCCGAAGCGAAGTCTAGCCTCAAGGCGCGCTACTAAAACATCAAAATCGAAAGGTTTTTTGATAAAATCATCCGCACCCGCGCGAAGTGCCTTAATCTCGCTTTCTTTATCGTCTTTTGCAGATAGCACGACGACAGAGGTGCGCGCGGATTTTTGCTTAACCAATGCGATGAGATCGATGCCGTTGCCGTCAGCTAGCATCCAATCGGTTAGCACCAAATCATAATTTCTAATGCCGATATAATACTCTGCGTCCTTAAAACTCTCGGAAGTATCCGTCTGATAGCCGAACTCCATCAAGCCCTCCGCTATCGTCTTGTTTAAAGTCACCTCGTCCTCGACTATTAAAATTCTCATTTAATTTCCTTGCCTTAAAATTTTGCGGCGATTCTAACATATTTTAAGCAAAATTTCAAGATTTTTTAAAGAAATTTTAAAATTTTATCTCTATTTCCGCGCCGACGCTTGCATCTTGTAAAATTTCAGGTTTTAAAATTTTCATATAAAAATAATCCATCGATCGAAATTTTGAGTGAAACTCCTGCGCGAAGTATCTTAGCGCGTCCTCTACGAGGCGAAATTTTTTCTCGCGGAATTCTACTTTGATATATTCGCAAATCCGCGCATAATCGATAAATTCCTCCGCTCCGAACTTCGCCCACACCCAGACGCGCTGCTCGCGCTTGCGCTCAAAATCCAGCGTCCCGATTATCGCGCTAAATTCCAGCTTTTCGATTAAAATTTTAATCATACTACGCGCTTTTCCTCGCCCTTAAGCAGCCTGGCGATATTTGGTGCGTGTTTATAAAATACGATGAAAACTATCAGAAAGATCGGCGCATGAGTGTTGATCGCGGGCATCTGCGGATGGATCACGTAGCTAGCGATAACTAACGCAAGCGCCGCTGCAAGCGAGGCTACGGATGAAATTTTAACCGTCTTGCCGACTACGAACCAAACGACAAGCGCGATGATAAGCTCGATAGGGATGAAGCAAGCAAGCACGCCTGCTCCCGTCGCAATGCCCTTGCCGCCGTTAAATTTCAGATATGGGCTGAAGCAGTGCCCAAGAACTGCAAAAACCGCCATGCCCCACAGTACGTTTTCGTCAAATCCCAAAGCCCGCGCAATCAGTATCGGCAGGACGCCTTTTAGCGCGTCGCAAGCGACCGTGAGGATCGCGAGCTTTTTTGCTTTTTGCGGATCGTGAGTTTTTAAGACGCGAAGGACGTTGGTGGCGCCTATGGAGCCGCTGCCCTCGCTTTTGATATCCACGCCGCC
>CAUUQJ010000021.1:0-10420 GCA_963547085.1 uncultured Campylobacter sp.
AAATTTGATATCTACCGCAACGAACGCCTAGAAGAGGCGGTACGAAAATATGTCTCGTCTCAGACCGATCAATCAATCCAGCAAATTATCGGAAATCTCTTGCGCGAGGATGCGGATACGGACAAATCAAAATTTGACGAAGCGATAAACGCTTTAGATAACCTAGCATTAAAAGCCGTAAATGATTTACCGCAAGAAAGCTACTCCATAGCGCCGCAGACTGCGTTAGCACAAAGCGATACTAGTGAGGATGAGGGCAAGGATTTTACGCCGATTGTGCAAAATATCAAGGATAAAATGGCTAAGGTTTTGGCGCTTTATGAAAGCGGCAAGGTTGATGATGCGATCGACGAGAGCGGCAATATCTACTTCGATGAATACGAAGAGAGCGGCATGGAAAATATCGTCGGCGCTAAAAATACTCAGCTCAAGCTAGACACCGAAGCAAGCTTTAATAAAATTTCAGCTCTTATGCGCGCGGGCGCTTCCAAAGAGCAGATCGTAGCGGCGCAAAATAAGCTATTTGATCAGCTTACCCAAAGCCTAGAGCTAACGAAGAAATCAAGCAACTGGGATCTATTCTTATACGCGTTTATCATCATCTTGCGTGAAGGATTTGAAGCGCTTATCATCGTAGCCGCAGTCATCGCTCTACTTATAAAATCTGGCAACTCAAAACACCTAAATATCGTTTACAGCGCTCTTGGTGTCGCGGTTGTGCTAAGTATCGCTACGGCTTATGGGCTAAATTATATCTTTGGTAGCGAAAATGCAGGACAAACGCGCGAAGTGATGGAAGGCGCGGTGATGTTAATCGCCGTGGTGCTGCTATTTTACGTGGGCTTTTGGCTTCTTTCAAATGCAAGCTCCAAAAAGTGGAGCGCCTATATCCAAGGTCAAATTTCAAACAGCCTAAGCTCTGGCGATAGCAAGATGCTTTGGTGGACGGTATTTTTAGCGGTTTATCGCGAGGGCGCAGAGACGGTGCTATTTTATTTGGCACTTCTTTTTGATGCCAAAAGTCCGGCAGCTACCAGCATGGTAGCAGCAGGCTTTGTAGCTGGTCTAGCGGCTCTTATTATAGTTTATATCGTCATCAAAAAATTCTCGCTTAAAATCGCTATCAAGCCGTTTTTCATCGCTACATCGGTCATCATATTTTATATGTCCGTCGTATTTGTGGGCAAGGGCGTGATGGAGCTAGTCGAGGGCAAGGTATTCGTGCCTACCGTTATTGATGGGCTTCCAACGATTACGTGGATCGGATTTTATCCTTACGTCCAGAGCCTCGTGCCGCAAGCGGTGATGATCGTGCTTTTGATCGTAGGAATTTTGATCTTAAAAAATAAGCAAAAAAACAAATCTTAATAAGGAGAGAAAAGATGAAAAAGATTTTTTCAGGTATGTTGGCACTAAGCCTAGCCTCTGTTATAGCAATGGCGGGAGAGCATCCAATCGGCGAGCCGATTGAGCAAAATGGAATGGAGATCGCTGCTGTATATCTTCAGCCTATCGATATGGAGCCTAAAGGCATTGATCTAGCTCCTAGCAAGGCGGACATCCACCTTGAGGCAGACATCCACGCCATTAAAGGTAACGCAAACGGATTTGGCGAGGGCGAGTGGATCCCTTATCTAAAGATCGCTTACGTGCTTAAAAACCTAGATACCGGCAAGATCCAAAAGGGAAATTTCATGCCGATGGTAGCTAGCGACGGCCCTCACTACGGCGCCAATATCAAGATGGTAAACGGCGTAGGCAACTACGAGCTAACCTACAACATCGAAAATCCAAGCGCCAACGGATTCGGTCGCCATGCAGACAAAGCAACTGGCGTAGGCAAATGGTGGGAGCCGTTCTCGGTTAAATACACCTTCCAATACACAGGCGCTCCTAAAGAGTAAATAATAGATGGCTCCGCCAAGTCCGTTTTCGGCGGAGCCCTAGCGGTATTGGGTTTTAGCCCCGCGCTTTAAATTTAAGGCGGTTAAATTTAGCCCGTTTAAATTTAACCGCTACGCCGCAGCCAAAGCGCATCGTTTTTGCTTTAATGCGTTTAAGCTTACGAATCTTTTTAGCTGCGGCAAAATTTTAAAATTTCAAGAGAATTAAAATTTTAAAATTTAGCGCGCTGCAAGGACTAGACAGAACCAAAGCAAGAGCGTGGCGAAATTTCTCTTTGCGGGCAGCTCTTGCCGTTGCGAACTTTTTTGCAAGCGGATTTAAAATTTTAAAATTTACAAAATGGCGTAGGTTTTAAAATTTTAAAATTTAAGCAATTATAGGCGATTTACGCGCATTAGGCTCGATGAGGATTTTTAATGACGATATTTTTTTATCACGTTAGCTTGGCTCTGTTTCCGCTCGCGTTTTTAAGCGCATATCTGGGCGGTAGGCGCTTTATCAGCGCATCGTTTTTGCCCGCGCTTTTGGGGGCTGCATTTGGGGCGCTGTGCTTTAGCGCATTTGCGCGCTCGGCGAACGCCGATACGGGCAAGATCGTATTTGATGCGCTCGCACTTTTAGCGCTTTTGGCACTACTGCTTGCGTTTAAGTTTAAGCGATTCTATCTTACCGCCGCAGTTATTTTTGCTCTTGGTTGCGCGTATGGATTTGAATACCGCTTCATAGGGATGAATTTTAAAATTTTCTCCGGCGAGCTGCTGGATAGCTTCAGCCTAACCAACCTCTTTATGGCTGTTTTAGGTGCACTGGCGCTCATTTTATTCTATTTTATTTATCGCTCAGCTCTAGCGCGCGCGAGCAGAGGCGCAAAGCTAGTGTCGTTCGCTCTTGCGTGGGCGTTTGCCTTTATTGCTAAAATCGGCTTTTTAGGCCTTGATCTGCGCCAGGCAGACGCGCCCAAAGCGCTAGCTGCGAAGGGTTTTGAGGGGCTTTCAAACGCGATCGGCTCGTCCGAGTTTCTAAGCGTCATCGCTAAAATCATCCACTACAACAACTCCTATCTGGCGCTAGCTCTTTGCCTTATAGCCGCGCTAATTGCGCTACTTACGGCATTTCGTGCGCCAAGTCGAGTGCCTCGCGAAGCGGACATTATAAGATTTAGAGAGGTTAAAGCGGGCAGATTTGCCATTTTTAGAGATTTTAGCCTGATCTTATCGCTTGGGATTCTAATCAGCTTTTTGGGGCTTTATTATATCTTGGTCGCTTCAAAACCGCCTACGATCGATGAGCCTAAGATTATCGAGCCGCAAGGCGCGGAATTCATAATCGATGCAAACATCGTAAAGGACGGCAAGCTGCACCGCTTTGCCTACGTCACCGACGACGGGCATAAGGTCAGATTTTTTCTACTAAACCGCTTCACGGATAAATTTGCCCCGGTCGCGGTTTTTGACGCGTGCTCGATCTGCGGCGATATGGGCTACATCAAAAAAGGCGACGAGCTCATCTGCATCGCTTGCAACGTGCGGATATTTTTACCGAGCGTCGGCAAATTGGGCGGTTGCAATCCGATCCCGCTGGATTATAAGCTAGAGGGGCAAAATATCGTTATCGCGCTTAAGACGATCGAGGACGGCGCGTCCTATTTCTCGGAGATTGTGGATAAAAAGGTAATCGATCCGGTCAGCAGAAAAGAAATTTTAAACACCTCTAAATTTAGCTATCTTTACTACGGACGCACCTACTTTTTCGAAAGCGAAGCGAATGCAAACGCCTTCACCGCGCACCCCGAGCGCTATGTAGATGAAAACGGCACGCTAAAGGAGCTTAAATAATGTTTTTACGCATCATCAAATCCTCCATTTTAAACTCCAGGGATAGCAAAATTCTAGCGTTTTTGACCATATTTTTATCGGTCTCGCTGATCGCTTGTATGCTAAATATCACGCTAAAAATCGGCGATGAGGTCGCTAAGGAGCTGCGCAGCTACGGCTCAAATATCGTAGTGCTACCGCGCTCGCAAAGCCTAAGCATCGAGATCGGCGGGCGCGAATACTCGCCGCTTAAAAACGACGATTTCTTAAAAGAGAGCGAGCTACATAAGATCAAAGAAATTTTTTGGCGCAACAATATCACCGCCTTTGCGCCCTTTTTAACTACCCGCGCGGGAGATTACGACGTCGTGGGAACCTACTTTGAAAAGGACGTGGGCGTTAGCGACGAGCCTGATTTCAGATCGGGCGTGCGCTCGCTCTATCCGTTTTGGAGCGTAGAGGGGCAGTGGGTCAAAGACGGCGCCGAGAATGAGGTTCTTGCAGGAGACGGGCTTGGGCTAAAGATAGGCGATACGGTTAAGCTTGGAGATTATGAGGTTAGGGTCATTGGGATTTTGCACGGCGCGGAGGATGAAGCCAAAAAGCTGATCGCAAATTTATCTCTGGTACAAAAGCTAACGCACAAAGAGGGCCTCATCGCCAAGGCTGAAGTCAGCGCCATGACGATCCCCGAAGACGATCTGTCCGTAAAGGCAAGAAGAAGCCTCGATAACCTGGACGCCACAGAATACGACACCTGGTACTGCTCGGCATACGTGAGCTCCATCGCATATCAGATCACCGAGGAGTATCCAAACGCAAGCGCCAAGGCGGTCCTTAGCGTCAGCGAAGCTCAAAGCGGCATCACGAAGAAGATTCAAAATTTAATGGGCGTCGTAAGCATTCTGTCGCTGCTGATTTCAAGCATCTGCATCACGAGCCTACTAAGCAGCGAAATTTATAAGCGCAAAAAGGAGATCGGTCTGCTTAAGGCGCTGGGAGCGAGCAACTTTATGATCTATATCCAGTTCGCCGCCGAAATTTTCGTCATCTGCATACTTAGCTCGCTCGTGGGCGCAGTCGTGGGATATGCGCTTAGCTGGGCGATCGCGTATCAAATTTTCGGCTCATTCATTGGCGTCTCGCTGATGGTCTTTCCGCTTAGCATCGTCTTTGGACTTCTCATCTGTATCATCGGCTCGATTCTGCCGCTACGCGGAGTGATCAAACTACTGCCTGCGGAGGTGCTTTATGGTAGGAAATAACGGCGCGTTTTTCAGAAGCGCGATCTTTAAAAGTATCATCAACAGCGGCATTCGCAGCTTCGTGATTTTCGTCGCGATCATGCTAGGCAGCGCGGTTTGCGCGGCGTTCGTAAATATCTACGCCGACATCGATAAAAAGGTCGCCAGCGAGCTAAACAGCTACGGCGCAAATTTAATCGTAAGCCCTGCAAATTTGGAAAATTCCCATATGGACGAAGCGGCACTCGATGCAAAATTTGCTAAAATTCCAGCTCTAAAAAGCGCGAATAAATATCTTTTCGGCAGCGCAAATTTAGGCGTAAACTCAGGCATCATCATGGGGGTAAATTTCTCCTCTCTGCGCGATACTATGCCGTTTTTAGATCTCAAAGAGGGCTCGTTTATAGGCGTGGATTTCGACGATAAAAACGCGCTCATCGGACAGGATCTCGCCAAACTTTTGGGCGCGAAGCTCGGCGATAGTATCGAGATCACGCCGATCGGCTCAAACGAAACGAGCAAGGTAAAGATAAAAGGCATCGTCTATGACGGGCAGAAAGAGGACGGTATGCTGCTAATATCGCTGCCGCTAGCGCAAAAAATTTTAAATCAGCCTGCGCAGGTAAATTACGCCGAAGCGATCGTAAGCGGCGATTTTAAGCAGCTTAGCGAAATTTCAAAAAGTCTAAGCGATGCGCAGATGAGCTTCGCGCCGATCGGCAAGGTATCCAAGACCCAGGGCATCATCTTAAACAAAATCAAGCTTTTGATGCTTCTTATCGGCATTACGATCCTTTTGATCACCTCGGTCTGCATCAACACGAGCCTTAGCTCGATCCTGCTTTCGCGCATCAAAGAGTTTGCGCTCATCCGCGCAATCGGCGCGAGCAAACAAAATTTGCTCCACCTAATCCTGAGCGAAATTTTAACCGTCTGCGTCGCAGGCTCGCTAGCGGGAGTATTCGTGGGATACCTGCTCGCGATCTTGCTCGGGCATCTGATATTTTCAAGCAGCGTGGATTTTAGGCTAATCAGCCTCTTTGCGGCGGTCGCGCTGAGCCTGATTTTTGCGCTCGCGGCAAGCTACTATCCGATCAAAAAGGCGCTGAATCCGAATTTAGCGAATCTATTAAGGGAATGACATGGAAATTTTAAAATTTGAAGGCATCTGCAAATACTTCGGCGAGGTTAAGGCGCTCGATAATATCAGCTTCGACGTTTTAAGCGGCGAGTGGGTCAGCATAATGGGCCCAAGCGGCAGCGGCAAAAGTACGCTGGTAAATATCCTAAGCCTGATGGACACCCCCACCGCGGGCAGATATATCCTAGGCGGAGCCGACGCGAGCGCGCTAAACGACGAGCAAATTTTAGAATTTCGCCGCAAAAAGATCGGCCTCGTGTTTCAGCAGTTTCACTTAATCCCCTACCTAACGGCCGTCGAAAACGTCATGCTAAATCAATACTACCACAGCTGCGTGGATGAAGATAGCGCTAAGGCGGCACTTGATAAAGTAGGGCTCGGGCACCGCATCACGCACCGCCCTAGCGAGCTTAGCGGCGGCGAGCAGCAGCGTGTCTGCATCGCGCGCGCACTCATCAATGACCCCGACATCATCATCGCGGATGAGCCTACGGGCAACCTCGACGAGGCCAACGAGCGCGTGGTTTTGCAGCTCTTTCAAACGCTTCGCAGCGAGGGCAAGACGCTGCTTTTGGTCACGCACAACGAAGAGCTCGGTAAATTTGCCGACAAAGTGGTGCGCCTAAGACACGGCAAGCTCGATCGAATAGAACTTTTGGATCAAAGCACGATGAAACATCATCTAGGCTCTCAGGATGAAAATTCAGATCGCGATTTAAGCCAAGGCGCTTCACAAAGCTCTAGCGTCGAAAATTTAAAAGCGAAGAACGGCGATAAAAATTCGAGCACGAGTAAGAAAAATTCCGCTTCGCAAAATTTAGGTGGCGAAGATCAGAGTGCCGAAAATTCTAACGGCGAAAATCAAGGTACCAAAAATTCGGGCGCACAAAATTCCGGTGCGTAAAATTTAACTCGCATGATGAAAAATGAAGCTACGTTAAAATTTAAAAATTTCACCGCCCGCCCGCACTCTTTTTGCATCTGCCTAAGACTCGCGCGAGCACGTGCGGCTCTTTGCTACGCACGTCCTGCCGAAGCTATTTGCCTCGAAAGATCAAGCGCCGTCGCAAAACCAAGCGGAGTGGGTAAAAATTTAAAAAGTCTAAATTTTAAAAGCCGATTTAACGCGCCCGAAGGCGGATTTTAGATGATAAAATTTTTAAATCTAAAAGTTACTGCCGCTGTGCTCGCGCTGCTACTCGCAGGCTGCGACGGATGGAAGCACCATCTAAGCACCGACGGCACCTCGCTCGCCTCCAAGTTCGACCCTTCCGAGCGCACGCTAAAGATCGAGGGCAACGACAAGCCGCTCGTGCTGTTTTTCTATACCAGCGGCTGTGGCGCGTGCAAAGCCCAAGTACCCGCGCTAAACGAGCTGCAAGCTAGCGGCGATGCGCTGATTATCGGCGTTTTAGGCGACGGTAAAGGTCTGGAAGCCGATGCCGCGGTCGCTCGCGAAAAGGGGATAAAATTCCCAAGCGTCAGCAGCGCAAACTCCGTAAAATACTTTGAAACCATCGTAGGCGGCATTTTCGGCACCCCCACGTCAGTGATCTACGATAAAAACGGCAAAGCGGTCAAAAAGCTCATCGGCCTCTACCCCAAATCCGCCTTCGAAACGCAGCTCAAGCTTATGAATTAGCGAGCAGAATTTGATGCAGCTAGCTTTTGCGGCGGCGGATTGCAAATACCCACTAAAATTAACACTTCGAGTTTAAAATTCCTTTCAACTTGCAGCTGCCTTTGCATTTAAATTTCAAAATTTAGGCGCGCAGCGGATTTAAGTATTCGCCGAGTTTTGCTAAAATTAGCTTTGTCATTAAGCTGCTTAAAGGGCTAAAAAGTGGCAACATCAAAATAGAAAGGAGGCGGCAGTGAGTAAAAAATCCCTTGCCTTAGGCGCTGCCGCGATACTTTGCGGCGCGCTAAGCCTAAACGCCGAGGTTGCGGCGCAGAGCGCGCAAATAGATCTGAAATTTAACGCCGCAAATTTTACGCAAGAAAGCGTGATCGTAGGCGGCAAAAAGATAAAATTTCGCGCCTACAAAAACATAATCTACGTCGCAAAACCCGTAAGCGCGCACTATCAGAGCATGAATATCTTCATCCCGCAGCAGTATTTTGAGGGGCGCAAGAGCGGCAAATTTGACGCCGCGAGCGCGCCGATATTTTTGCCAAACGGTGTGGGCGGCTACATGCCGGGCGAAGCGGGCGAGGTCAAAATAGACGAAAGCGGCAAGCCAAGCGCGATCGCTACGGCGCTTTCGCGCGGTTACGTCGTAGCCGCTCCCGCAGCGCGCGGACGCACGCTAAAGGACGCAAACGGCGATTATATCGGTAAGGCGCCCGCAGCGATCGTCGATCTAAAGGCGGCCGTGCGGTATCTGAAATTTAACGACGCGGCGATGCCCGGGAACGCGAACAAGATCATCTCAAACGGCACGAGCGCAGGCGGGGCGCTCTCGGCGCTTTTAGGCGCGAGCGGGGACGAGGCCGCGTACGAGCCGTATCTGCAGGAGCTGGGCGCTGCGAAGGCGAGCGATAAAATTTACGCGGCGTCGGTATACTGCCCGATTACAAATCTAAAGCACGCGGACACGGCGTATGAGTGGATGTTCGGCGCTCAGAGCGAATATGAAAAGATGGATTTTAGCGGCCTTGATGCGGCGGGATTTAACGAGCGCGGCGAAAATTCTAGCGGCGCTGAAAAAAATTCCAAAAAAGGCGCGGATCAAAGCGCCGCAAAGCCCGCACGCAAAACCATTAGCGGCAAGCTAAACGCAGCGCAGATTAAAATTTCAGACGAGCTAAAGGCGCAATTCCCCGCCTATCTGAACTCGCTAAGCTTAAAGGATAGGGGCGGCCGCGCGCTAAGCCTGGATAAAAACGGCGACGGCAGCTTCAAAGATTACATAAACGGGCTCATATCGGCATCGTTTGCTAATTTTGCGGCGAAAAATCCGCGCGCGAAGGCGCCCCTATACCTAGCCGCCAAGATCAAGGACGACGCATCGCAATCGCATATGCTTTTTTGGGGCTACGCTACTGCCGAGCCGCGCGCTAAGACCCCGCCCGCATTCGACGGCTTTGCGCTTGAAAATCCCGAAAACGAGCTGTTCGGCAGCGCCAAATTTAACGTGGCGCATTTTACGAATTTTGGCGCGATGAATGACCCCGCCAAAGGGGTGCTAATCGCAGATGCGCAGCTCGTAGAGATGATGGATGCGATGAGCTTCGTGCATAGCGGAAACGGCGCAAAATTTTACCGCATCCGACACGGAGCGAGCGATCGCGATACGGCGCTTGCGATCCCTGCGATTTTGGCGCTTAGCTTGCAAAATGCGGGCAAGAACGTCGATTTTGCGGTGCCTTGGGGGCAAGGACACGGCGGCGATTACGATCTTGAGGACCTTTTTGACTGGATCGACGAAATAGTCGCGCGCTAGATTAACGGGCAGAATTTTATTTTGGAATTTAAAATTTTGCCCGCAGCTCTGCCCTAAATTTTATCGCCCAAACACTCTCTAGCGGATACGCCACGCGGCGTAAAATTTCGCTGCAAAATTCTATCGCGTCAAAATTTTAGCATCGCCGCAAGGCGCGCAACGGCTTGAAATTTCGCAGCCAGCATTCAAAAAAATCCATAGAATTTTATCGCGGCAAAACGGCGCGAATTAAATTTTATCGGCTGCGACGATTTATGGCGTGGAGCTTTAGCGTGATCTGCGCTAAAATTTCGGCGCAATCAAATTCTGCGGGCTAAATTTTAAAAATCGAAGTATGCGATAAAATTTCACGGCGTTTATGCACTATCCGATCGTAGGTATTGAAGCACGCAGGTATCGTGCATGAGCGCGCATTCGGCGCGCGGACGATTAAAATCCGCCAAAATGAACGCAAAAAACCAAAGAAGCACGGTAAGCAGGCTAAATTTAAAGGCGCACATTTCACGATCTCCCGCGGCTCCAAACCCGCTTTTGCTATCCATTAGGCCTGCTTCAATAATCCACTGGCACCCAAAAAGCGCCGTTTGGGGTCTGTATTTTTGCGACGCGTGCATAAATTTCATAATTTAATGGCACTTAGCCTCGTTTCCTAAAACCGGGCGTGCTAGCATCTTTGCGGCGGCGGCGCAACTCGGCGCTAAATTTAACGCTAGCTCTTCTTGCGACGCGAGGTCTAAATGTAAGCCCTTCCCTCGCTGCGCCGCGAAAAAGCTTTTAAAATTTTAACGCCCTAGCCTTTTGCGATCTCGTAAAAACCGTCTTTAAAAACAACCTTTCCTGCACTCGCAAGGCGCTTTAAAAGCTGTGCGC
>CAUUQJ010000022.1:0-10318 GCA_963547085.1 uncultured Campylobacter sp.
TATATCAGCGAGGGCGCCTGAGTAGGGACTTCGTTACCGCTGCGCAACGCTACGCTAGGGCCTGCGATTTGGGCTATGCCAAAAGCTGCCACAATGCGGCCGTGGTCTATTTCACGGGCGGTTTTGGGCTCGCGGCGGATCCGGCAAAGGCGGTGAGCTTTTTCGAGCGAGGTTGCGACGGCGGGCTAGTGGACAGCTGCTATAATGCCGGCGTTGCGTATGATAAGGGCCTCGGCGCGCCGCAGGATCGCGACAAGGCGGAGAAGCTTTACACTAAATCCTGTGAGCTGGGCTACGGCGACGCCTGCAATAATTTAGGTTATTTGTATGTGATCAAGGGGGATTTGCGCGGATTTTCCAAGGGGCTTGGATGGGTCAAAAAGGGCTGCGACGCGGGCAATAAAAAATCCTGCCAGATCTACGAATTCATGAAAGAGCAAATTTTAAAGAAGTAGGTGCTTGGTAGCCCCGCTCATGTTTCGGTTTATACTGCCTGCCGTGCGCGCCGTCTGTTTTTTGTATTGCTCGCTCTGCGTCATCCGTCGTATGGCGTCTATTGTGCTATCCGCCTTTCACTACCTGTTTGTGTTGCTCGTCGCGCGGTATTGGTTTTTGCGATGGGCTTGCCTGCGATATTGCCGCGACAGATTTGTGAGCTTTCGTAGCGTGCCGAATTTCGCCGCGATTTTGCGACGTGCAAAATTCGGCAAGGCGCAATAGTCAGTGCATGCGATTAGTTAAATTTAGCGGCGGAGTTTTACTTAGAATCTATCGCTATGAAATTTTAAGGCTTAGCTCTAAATTCAGGGCTTGCAGAATCTCAACTTTAAAATTTTATGGGCGGCGCTGCAAGTAAGACAAATTTTAGATTTTAAAATTTTACGGCGCGGAATTTAGCGCGGAAGCAAAGCGCGAAGCTGTTTGAGGAGGTAAATTGGAATATGAGATCACGGGCGAGGTTCGAAATCTCCGCGTCCACGCTGCAAGAGGAAATAGCAAAATTTGGGTATTTTTCGAGATAGACGGCGTGAAGCTGCGCGGCGAGTTTAACGATATCCCCGTGGAGGAGGGCGAGCTTGCGCGCGCGTATTTCATCCGCGGAGGATATGCGGGCAGCTACGTGATTACGCGAGTTCAGGTAGCGCGCAAACCAAGCCCCTTGCGCCGCAAGCTGGGGATCGCGACCGCCGTGTGCACGCTTGGCTTCGGCGCAGCGCTGTGGATCCGTGGGCTTTGGGATTTTAAACGTCGGCGGGAGAGGCTCTCTAATTAATTTTGTCTGTGTCGCCGCGGCAGGATTTGGGGTGCTAAAAGAGGGTGCGGGCAATCTTAAAATGTGGCTAAATCAGCGCACGTCCGAGTAGATCGCCGCCGCGGCGTAAATTTCATATATTTACAAATTCGCCGAATAAAATTTACTCACGCCACCGTATCTTTGCGACGTAAATTTTGCTAAAATTTGCTCCGAGCGCGAAATCCGCCGCGCAAATTTAGAAAAAGGTAAATTTTGAATCTAAACGAAGCGATAATTGCCACCGCAAAAAAGCAAAAAGAGTGCCGGCTAGCATTTGCAAAGTATCTGTTTTTGGGAATTTTATTTATAATAGTGCTACCCGTGGGCGGCGGATTTGCCGTATGGCATCTTTTTGAAAATCGCCTTGCACCGCTATTTGGCGGATAAAATCCGCTTGCACTGTGAGAGGGCGCATTACTTGTCGCCTATCGAAATACATGGCGGCTAGAGCGCTATTTCTCCACCAGCTAAAATGTGCTACGCTTTGGTCGCATCCTTCCACTGCCTATCGAAATGCGCTAAAGCCTGGATTGCTTCTATGCTACTTACCGAGATGCGCTACGGATCGGATCGCTCATTTTTGCTACCGGCGGGAGCGCGTTTAAGTAGCTCCTGTTCGCGAGCGAATAATCTGCAAAATTTTTCCCAGTCGTGCAGATAGACGAGCCTGTGCTCTTTGCCATTTTCGTCTATATAGATGCCTTGCGTCGAGCATAGGCTCATCTTTTGCCAGTAGTCGAAAAACGGCAACGCCTCGATGTCATCTTGCAGTACACCTCGCATCATGCCGTTATCGTAAATTTTTAAATCATAATAAGTCATTTCCATTTTTAACCTTTCTAAATTTTATAACGACGAGATTCTGCCGCGATAAAATTCTACTTTCTTAAAATTTTACTGAGATAGAATTCTGTAAGCCAGATTTAGAATTTTAAAATTCCATGCGCCACGAAATTTGCTGTAAATTCCGCCCCTTTAAATTTTGCGGCGTCAATCCTCGATAAAATTCTGTAGAATTTTACCGCAAGCAGAGTTTAGCCTGCCAGCGCCTTTAGCTGTTCGGCGCTTAGCCCATCCACCAAAATATAGCTCGCATCGATGAAGCGGTAGTTTTGCCTCGGCAAGCGCGCGATAAACTCGTCGTATTCCAGCTCGGCGATTGCATGGTAGTTATCGGCGTCGTTTTCGTCGCCCTCTATGCCTATGAGCGCGATCTGCCAGCGCGCTACGTCGTTATTTTTCAGCATCTCCGTGTTTTGCCATTCCACAAACGGTTTGTAGGGCAGGATAGTAGGTAGGTCCTGCGTGAGCGCGTATGAGCCCATTATCGTGCCGTCATCCCCATTTCGATAAAACCTTTGGTGCGCGCTGTAAGCGTCGAGACACTGCACCTCGGTTAGTCGCTTGCTAAACTCGGCAGAGGGGTTGTATGAGGCTAAAATTTCATCCATCATCGCGCGGTTTATCGCAAAAGGCCTCTCTACTCCGTAGCAAAAATTTACCTCCGTATCGCCACTTAAGTGCTGATCTATCGAATGCAGTCCCGTCGATATATCGCGCTCGTAGTCGAATTGTTCTATACTGTCGTGGGTGTAAATTTCGCCGTTTTCATCTGCGATCTCGCTTTGCAGCTGCTTGGATAGCGCCTGTAGATATGAGATTGCCAAAACCCAATCAAATACCGTCGCTGGCGTATTTACGCGCACGGAGTAGCTTTGCTGCTCCTCGTCATATCTTAGCTCCATCCCGCGCCCGCTCTTGCCTCGCACGCCCAAGATCAAGCACTCCTGCTCGCTCAAAGGCGATTTTAAAAACGCCCTCTCGTCAAAGCCCTCGGTGCTCTCGTCTATGTCAAATACCGATAGATCGGGCAGGAGCTCCAATGCCTTGCCTACGCTCATGGCGTCCGAATAGCCCATAAATAGCGGGCGCTTTTTGTTTTTGACGTGGAATTCTACGCTCACCCTTTTCTCCTTTGTTAAATTGGCAAAATTATAGCGAAATTTTACCCGCCGCAGCGGGCTAAATTTGCGCTCGCCCTTTGCGATAGCTTGCGTATTTTGCGCTCGCCTGCGCGCATATATTTTGTATCCGCTTGCGCCGTATTTTAGCTCGCCTATAGGTTTTTTACATACTCGCGGTACAGCCTGAATATTTGTGAGTTAAAATTTTACCGCGATGAAGGCTTTTGTAACTTTTGCAAAATTTAGCGCGCAGTTTGGCGTTTATCATCCGCATTTAAAGCGCAGACTTCGCGGCGAGCGTTTGAGCGCTAAATTTACGAGCGCAAGTCCGCATTATCGATCACGCGAATGCGCGCCGTCATAAAACTCACTAATAATCGCAAAAGCTTACGCGCCGATCGCGTCTTTTAGGCTCCGTGCGCACAAGCCCGCATCCTTTAGCTCGCGCAAAATTTCACCCATCAGCTCCTCTTTGAAAACGTCCAGTATCATCGCGTCCGCGTCCAGCTCAGCATAGCGCAAGGCGGGCTCGCTAAAGTTTTTAAGCTCTTTAAACCGCCGCTCGCCCCGCCTGGCAAATCCGAGCCGAACCTCGTTCGGGCTAAGGCTCAGCATGCCGCCCTCGCGAGCGAAATTATACACGCTAAAGCCGTAAAGCTGCGGATCGGCGGCTCTTGCGCGCACGCCTAAAATTTCCTCCAGCCGCGCCTTCGTGCCGTCTAGATCGAGCTTTGTTTGCAGCGCGATTTTGCCGCCCGTGTCGAGCCGCAAAAGCGCCAAAAACGAAGCGAAATCCTGCGCGATGATGTTTTGCTCGTCGCATTCGACGTCGATATAGGCGACTGCAGGCTGTTCGTTCGCGCGGTAGTCCAGGCACAGGTACCAGTGTCCGTCGCCGCTGAAAGGCACCAGTCCGTCAAGCTCGAAGCTCACGCACTCGCGCTCCTCGCCCCAGCTAAAGCGCGTAAGCGACGGATACGCCTCGCCGATGCCGCTGATGGCGTCCAGCGGGTAGCCCTCCAGCTCGTAGCGCAGGTAGCCGCCGTTTTGCACGCTCAGCATAATGGTGAGCTCGCGCGGCAGGGCGCGCCCTAGCTCCTCTTCCGCAGCTCGCAGCGCCTCCGGCGTGAGCGGGTCTTGTAGATAGGGCAGGTAGATCGGTCTGCGCCAGATGTTTGCAAGCTCGTTTGCGTTCATTCTCGCTCCTTTAAATTTGCGGGTTAAAATTTCAAGCGCGCCTTAAATTTCAAGCTCGAATCCGAAATCTTAGTTATAAAATTTTAAAATTTTGCGGCGCCGAATTTTCGCGGCCTGCTCGCCGTATTCGGCTCGCCTGCAACCATACGCTCGTCTTTCGGCGGCTTAAATTTAATCTAGATCGGGCGCGCCGCCGTTTAAATTTAATCCGCACCGAGCGGGCTCAAAGTCGCGCACCGATAAAATTTCATCGCAAATTACTCGGCCCGAGCGTCTATTTAAAGCGGCGGAATTTTACGAGCGAACTAAAGCCTTTCGCGCGCCTAATCGAAATCATAATACAGGCTCCACGCGCCGCTTTGCGGATTTTTGGCAAATATCAAGCTACCGCCGTCAATGACGTTAAAATTAGCCTTTTCATCTGAAGAGATCTGAAAAACGAACTGATAGCCCTCGCCGAAGCTCACTCCGGACTGGCAAAAGGAGGGATAGCCACCGAATTTCGTGCAGTTATAAAACTCCAAGGCGATGTCGTCGTAATACTCGAGCCCCTCCGTCTCCTCAAGACGCAAAATTTCATCTATGGCATCCGCATCCAGCCCGCCGCCGTCCCAAACGGGCGTATCGTCCGCGGCAAATTTTGGCTGCAAAGGAAAGGGTCTTATCTGCGAGCGCGGATTTGCAAGCTCTTTTATGACGAGCTCGCTTATGTCGCTATACTCGCGGATCGCCCATAGGTCGTCCATATCCTCAGGGGATTTGCCGATGATATCCTGCGAGATGAAGACTGTAAGCAGCTTGACGCCGTCCAAGACCTGCGGCACATAGGGTAGCGCGGGTAGGTAAAACTGTGCCAGAGGGAGCATCGGCGCGCCGTTTTTATCTATGAGCAGCTCCTCATCCGCCGCGTAAGCGAGCACGCGGCCGATCCAGCACTCATCGATCGTGCCTCGCGGCCTCACGCCGCCCGTCTGAAAATAGGTGATTTCGCGCACGATTTTGCGTTGCAGCTCCTTGATCTTTTCTTGCAGATCCGTTTGCATTTGCGTCCTTTTCGGTTGGAATTTTAGCGCTTTCGTGAAATTATAGCGTAAATTTTACCCGCCGCCGCGGGCTAAATTTGCAGCGTAAAAAGTTGCGAAAAGTAAGCTTAAAGCTTTTTGGGAGTAAAATTTAAACAGACCCGCGTAGGCGGTAAATTTAATCAAAGGAGCGAAAATGACGAAAGATCAGTGCTGCGTCCTAAAGCATTTGACGGCGGGCGAGACGGGCGGTTTTGAGAAGATAGGCGAGATGAATGACGGTGAATTTTTGGATGCGCTTATCGGAAAAGGGCTTGTTTGGATGCTTGACTGGGCCGGCGAGGACGAGACGGGCGATGTGGGCAAATTTATCAGCTCTAGGCTAGGTGCGCTGCAAAGCGGCGTGGCTCTAGAGTGCGATAAAATTTACGTAAGGCTCGAAAAAGAAGCGGAAAAAGAGGGTTTCGAGCGCGGCGATGCGAGCCTATTTTTGATGAACGAGTTTCAAAAGGCGCTGAAGAAGAGCGATTTTAGGCTCTTTACTTTGGATCTTCATAGCGACGCTTATTATCTGCTCGTCGCGCACAAGGACGCCGAGAAAGATTTTAAAAAGCTAGGCAAGCGCGAGGAGCTATTTTGGGATATCGCGCCGTGGGGCAAGCGCCGCAAAAGGCAGATCCTTTACGTCATAAACTGCGAGTGCGGCGAGATGTCAGCGTGGCAGCTGGATGCGGACGAGCCCTCTCCTAGAGATGAGGTTTGCGAGGTTTGCGGGCGGGTGCTTTTCGATGCAGACGGCAACGCGATGCAGCCTTTAGAGAAGGAATTTATCTGATCTTTTTGCTTATCGCGGCTTTGCGTGCGAAGTTCTGGCTGGATGAAAGTCAAATTTATTGCGCAGCTCGGCAGGATTTGGCGCACAGGTTTGGTTTACAGCTCGGCGGCGAAACGCAGTTTAAATTTAATGCTTGCTCGGGCGGCGAAATATGTTTTGATGCGGCTTGCTCTGGTAATCAAATACGCTTCGGCGCGGCTGGTTTTGCTTTGCTCTTTGCGCGAGCGGTGAAATTTTACAGTTTGCGTTTGTATCTCGCAAGACCGCAGCGCAGGACGCACTTTTTTAGCGCTTGCATTCCGCCCTTACGTTTTTGTCTCTCAAGTTCGTAGTCGCGGACGCATCTGTTCATGCTACGCTAAATTTTGATTTTAATGGTTGTGGACGTCAAGCTTGCTTCACTAAAAATCAAAATTTAGCTCTGTTGCGATCACTAAATTTATAATCCTGTAAATTTAAAATTTTAAGCGTAAAATTTTGACCTAAAATTTCTAAAATCTCTAAATTTTAAAATTTTAAATGCGATACGAGCTTGCCGGCTCGCTTATCATAAGGCTCGCAAATTCTGCCGCAACCGAAGCGACGAATTTATTCGATAAAAATAAGACAAAATTTTAGCTAGAGCGCCCGAAAAGAATTCCGATGTTAGCGCGCCCTTAAACGCGCTGTATTTGAAACCCAAAACCGACGAGGTGCAGCGAAAGGCTAGCCGCGAGCTTTGGCGATGCACGCCTCGATCGCCGCCATCACCGCTGCGCGAAACCCCGCTGCCTCCAGCGCCGCGAGTCCCTCTATCGTCGTGCCCGCAGGCGAGCAGACCATGTCTTTGAGCTCCGATGGGCGCTTGCCGCTTTGTAGCAGGCGCGCCGTGCCCTCTACTGCCGCTGCTACCGCGTCGTAGCACAGCGCCCGCGGCAGTCCGCCCCGCACGCCCGCGTCCGCCGCCGCCTCGATAAAGGCGCACATATAGGCAGGCAGGCTACCTGCAATCCCCGTAAATGCAGCAAAGCCGGCCTCGTCTATCTCGTAGAATTTGCCGATTTTGGCGGCTAGAGCTCGCACGATCTCCCGACTGGTCTCGTCAAAATACTCGCCGTAGCACAGCGCCGTAGCCGACGCGCCGATGCCAGCGGCGACGTTTGGCATCGCACGGGCTACGAAAACGTCCGCACCTACGATATTTTGGGCACGCTCCAGCTTGAAATTAGGCGCCAAAAGAAGCAGAATTTTGCCCGCGAGCTCCGGTGCGATCAGGTGCAAAATCCCTTCGTAGCTAGCGGGCTTGGTCGCGAGCACGATCATATCCGCTGCGTGCGCCAGCTGCATCTCGTCTTGCAAAATTTGCACGCCGTAGCGCTTGCGCAAGACTTCGTTTTTGCTTCTGGCATAAGCTAAGACTTGAAGTTTCGTATCGGAGCCGGACAGCACGCAAGAGGAATTTTGCCCGTCGCTAGCGGAATTTTGTATATCGGGCTCGGAATTCTGCCCGCAAGCGGTAAAATTTTGAGCATCGGAAATAAAATTCCGCTCGCCGCGCGCAAAATTTTCTCCACTCGCCGTGCAATTTTCTTTATCCTCTGCAAAATTTTCTCCACTCGCCGTGCAATCTCGCCCGCCAGCTGTGCAAAGTGCTGCGATCATCGCCTTGCCCATATTTCCGCCGCCGATAAATCCCACTTTCATTTTCGCTCCTTTTAAAGCTAAATTATGCCTCAATGATAGCTCAAAATTTCTTTATCCGCCCTTGCGGCGCGCGGTTTATCTGCATAAAAGCAAATTTTAGCTACAATCTCGCCTAAATTTTTAAAAAAGGATGCGTTATGGCAATAAACGTTTTTTACGACAAAGATTGCGATTTGGGTTTGATTAAGGCTAAAAAGGTCGCTATGATCGGCTTTGGCTCGCAGGGACACGCTCACGCCGAAAATTTGCGCGATAGCGGCGTAGAGGTCATCGTGGGTCTAAAAAAGGGCGGCGCGAGCTGGAGCAAGGCCGAGGCAAAGGGCTTTAAAGTAATGAGCGTCGGCGAGGCTACGAAGGCCGCAGACGTCGTAATGATCCTAACGCCTGATGAGTTTCAAAGCGACATTTTCAAAGCGGAGATCGAGCCAAATTTAAGCGAGGGCAACGCGATCGCGTTCGCGCACGGCTTTAATATCCACTTCGGACAGATCATCCCTCCAAAGGGCGTCGACTGCATTATGATCGCTCCGAAAGCCCCGGGCCACACCGTCCGTAACGAGTTCGTAAGCGGCGGCGGCGTGCCGATGCTGATCGCTGTTTCGCAAAACGAAAGCGGCAGGGCCAAAGAGCTTGCTCTAAGCTACGCAAGCGCGATCGGCGGCGGCCGCACCGGCATCATCGAAACGACCTTCAAAGCAGAGACCGAGACTGATCTTTTCGGCGAGCAGGCTGTGCTTTGCGGCGGACTTTGCGCGCTCATCAACGCGGGCTTTGAGACCCTCGTCGAGGCTGGATATGAGCCTGAGATGGCGTATTTTGAGTGCCAGCACGAGATGAAGCTGATCGTGGATCTCATCTATCAAGGCGGTATGGCAGATATGCGCTACTCGATCTCAAACACCGCAGAATACGGCGATTACGTAAGCGGAAACCGCGTCGTAAACGAAAGCAGCAAAGCGGCGATGAAAGAGGTGCTAAAGGAGATCCAAAACGGCAAATTTGCAAAAGACTTCATCCTTGAGCGCAAAGCGGGCTACGTGCGAATGAACGCTGAGCGCAACATCACGGCAAATAGTTTGCTTACCAAAACCGGCGATAAGCTTCGCGCGATGATGCCGTGGATTGCCAAAGGTAAGCTCGTAAACAAAGATAAAAACTGATTTCGGCTGAGCTTTGGCTAATACAAATCCACGCGGGCGCCGCAAAAAGCGCCCGATCAATTACATAGCGATCGTCTTTGTCGTAATCTTATGCTTTTTAAGCGGTGCGGTTACCTACGCGGTTTTGGATCTCGTATTTTCGGGCAATAAAGCCGCATTGCAGCAAAGCTCGCGCAAACAAACTCCCGAGAGCCCTTCCGATTCTCGCGGTAAAAAGCCTCGTTTAAGCGCTGCGGAGAAGGAAGCGTTGATTCAAAAGGAGCTTGATAAGATCGCCGAGCAAAACATAACCGCGCCGAAGCTTCCCGTAGAGCCCGCACGGCAGAATTCCACAGGACAAAATTCTTCAAACGACAATTCGCAAAATTCCGCAAATTCTATCGCTTCCGCAAATTCCGCAGGTGGCGGATCGGACGTAAATTTTACCGCGGCAAATTCCGCTTCAGAAAATTCCATAAATTCTACCGCGCAAAGTCCTGTTTCTAGCGGCGCAGACGATCTTTCTAAATCGCCGCGCAAGGCTTTGCCCGCAGGTTCTCGCGCAAAGCTAGCGATCATCATCGACGACGTAGGCACCGACGAGCAGGCGCAAAAGATCGCCGCTTTGCCCGTGCGAGTGACGCCGTCCATCTTCCCGCCGGAGTATCAGCGCAAGGACACGCGCTCGCTCGCTCGCGGCTTTGAGCATTACGCGATCCACCTGCCGATGGAGGCGAGCTCTGCTAAAAATAACTCCGCGACGCTGCGAGCTTCGGATAATTACGAGAGGCTGCGCGGCGTCATAGCCAAGCTGCGCGCGGACTTTCCGAATGCTAAATTTATAAACAACCACACCGGTTCTAAATTTACCGCCGACGAGCGCGCTATGCAAAACCTGCTGCGCGCGATGAACGAGCATGGATTTTTATTTATCGACTCGCGCACGAGCCCCGCTACCAAGGCTAAGGCGGCGATGAAGGGGCTCGGCATGCGATACGTGCATCGCGACGTGTTTTTAGATAATCAAAACAGCGTTGCTGCGGTGCGTAAAAAGCTGCGCGAAGCCGTGACGCTTGCTAAAAAGCAGGGTTACGCCATCGCTATCGGCCATCCTAAAAGCTCCACTCTACGCGCGCTTGCAAACAGCGCCGACATCCTAGGCGAGGTCGATTTAGTGTATTTGG
>CAUUQJ010000023.1:0-10294 GCA_963547085.1 uncultured Campylobacter sp.
CGGCTTTTTGGCCCTCGGCTTCGTCTGGCTCGTGGCGCTGTATATTTACAAAGACAAAAGCTTCGACGATACGCTGATGAAAATCGGCTTTTGGGCGCTAAATGCGGGTTTGCTTCTAATGGTGCTAATCTCGCTTCTGCCGGTTGGAATTTTGCAGGCATTCGCGGCGATCGACGTGGGTATGTGGTACGCAAGAAGTGCGGAATTCTTGCAAAAAGATAGCCTCTATGGGCTCCGCTGGGCGCGCATCATCGGCGATACGATCTTTTTGGTAGGAAGCGTGTGCTTCTTGCTTCAAATCGTGCGAATGATATTCTCACGCGCTAAATAGAGCCTTCGCGAGCTCTTATCGCTTGCTTTGCCTCGCAGGAATTTTATATTCTTGCGAGGCTTTTTAAATTTTACTAGGCTTCGTAAGAGCTTTTTGCTGCAAAGGGTAACCGCGCGAGCCTTTTGCCGCAGACGATGCCCGCGCGAGCTTTAAATTTAGCTGCAAATCGCGCTAAATCTTTAAAATTTTAAAATATCATTCTCTTAAATTTACCCGAGCCAAATTTTAAATTTGCTACAATTACCGCCGAAATTTCAATCTCAAGGAGTGGAAAATGGGTGTGCGAGAGCAAATTTTAGAAGACATTAAAACGGCGATGAAGAGCGGCGATCACTTCCGCAGAGACAGCCTGCGGATGCTTAACGCCGCGCTTAAGCAGGTCGAGGTGGACGAGCGCATCAGCCTTAGCGATGAGCGCGTCTTTAGCATACTTCAAAGCGAGATCAAGCGCCGAAACGACTCTGTGGAGCAGTATCGCGCGGGCGGTCGCGACGATCTGGTGCAAAAAGAGCAGGGCGAGATCGAAATCATCGCGTCTTATCTGCCCGCGCAGCTAAGCGATGCCGAGCTTGCCGCCGAGGTTGGCTCGCTAATCGCGCAGCTCGGCGCTAGCGGAGCGAAGGATATGGGGCGCGTGATGAAAGCCGCCAAGGAAGCGCTCGGCTCAAGCGTGGACGGCAAGCGGCTGAGCGAGGCGGTCAAAGCGGTACTGAAGTAACCTGCGTTTGAGGCTAAATTTCGGCTACGGCTAAATTGTATCGGCGTAAAACTTCGCTGCTGAAATTTTTTGAGATAGAGCTTTGGCTGCGGAATTCATACGTTAATTTAAAATTTTAAAGGATCATCATGAAAAAATTTATCGCGGTTTTACTAGCCGTCCTGCTTGTGGGATGCCAGTGCAAACAAAACGTAGTGCCTGGGGCGAATGAAACGCCCGAAAAGATCACGGCATTTTTCATAAACGATGGCAAGGAATACATCGTAGGCGAGAAACTCAGCTATGTCCTAACGGACGGCTCGTCGCTTAAGAATATCTCGAAATTTTACGATGGCGGGTACGCCAAAGGGCTTAAGCGCGAGTTTGTACAGATCGAAGTAACCGATGCTAAAAACGGCGAGGCGCGCGGTAGCTTCAGCGCGTTTTTAAATTCCGCCGCAGGAGCAGATGTCGCCAAAATCAAAGCTCTAGCGAACCGCATCGAAATCGATGAGAAAAAAGGCGAGATCGAAGCGATTTTCTACTTTGATGCGCGCGTCGTGCAGATCAAAAATCTTAACGAAATAATGAAGCCAAGCGATAGGCTGCGCTCTGCGATCCCGGCAAACATCGAGGTTAGGCCTGAACGCTGCGAGGGCAACGCCCTATTGGATACGCTAGGCATCATCGTGGCTATACCAGTGGTAATCGTGGGCGTAGTGCTATTTCTGCCCGTCGGGGCGATGGAGGCACTGGCGATGCAGCATAGCTCGCGATAATAAAAACCGTAAAATTGCGTATTTTGCAGCGAAACTTACAATGTAATGATCGATGAAGCTCGGCGAAATTTGGCGTAACTTAGATCGTAAGCTTGATCTATTTATGATCGCATTCTATTTGGCGGCGATGTAGTATGGATTTCTTCTTAGCTTGAATCCGAAAAGCTTAGATGATCTGAAAATCGCAAATGGAATAATCATGGATGTCAGAAGCGATGATGGGCGCGAATATATGCAGATTTTTACGGACGAGCGCAAATTTATCAAAATCTTTTTAAATGGCGATACGGATAACTTAACCTCCTTTTATAAAAATAAAATTTTGCTCAATGCAGCAATTGCTGAAGCTAATTTTAAGCGGTCAGGAGCGGACGAGTGGCAAGGCGTAAATATCAAGCCTTCTATCTCGCTAATCGCATACGAATGGTTGGAAAGCAAGCGAGTTAAAGCTTGGTATCAAAGTCGTCCGTTTCCGTTTCAGGGTCGCGGCACGGCATATCAGGTCTTATTTTTGGATTACAATGCAAGCATCGATCCGCCGCAGCGCGAGTATCTGATGAAATTCAGATATGACAAATACGCTACGACGGATGATAAATTTACAGCTACGGTATTTGGAGCTTTGACGCTCATTTTCCTTGCGATTATGGCGGGTAAATTTTATCAAGCATGGCGCCAACTGCAATAAATGTTGCGCCGCGAAATTTTAATTAGCATCGGATAGCCTGAAAACACGGCGCGCAGTATCGATACGAAGCACTTTAAAAGACGCTAGTTCGGCGCATAAAATTTTATCGCAGATAGCAGCGCAAGCAGGCTAAGTTTACGGCGATAAATTTAAATCGTCATCAAAAACAGATCGAAACGAGATTTAAAATTTTGATAAATAGCTTGCGCCTAGTTTTGAAATTTTGCGGCTCTAGCTACCCCGACTAGCGCTAAATTTTAAAATTTAAACTGCGCGAGATTTCAAAATTTAAAAATTTTAAATTTCGCGCTCGTTTAGCAGTATCCATAAATTCCAAACGTCAAATGGGGGCGGATGGGCTAAAATAGCCCTTTGAGCAGCCCCTTAACCACGTCCGATTTCTCCTTTTTCGCGTCGTTTTTGCTACTGTTATCGTCCTTTTTCACGCCGAAAAGCTTGTCGATACCCTTGCCGATCTGCTTGTCGAGCTTGCCCTTTAGATAGTCCGATTGGATATTGTATTTCGGCTCTTTGATCGTGCCGGTGATGTTTATTTCAAGATCGGTCTTTTCGATATTTGCCTTAACCGGCACCGAAATCGCGCCCGTTTTGCTATCCAGCGTGCCGCCGGTGACGTTTAGCTTGCTTTTTTGCGCGCTCATATCGGCGTTGAAATTGATTAAATTTTGCTTGATCGTGCCGTTTACTTTGGCGTCGTTATAGACCTCGCCACCTAGATCGCGGCCTAAAATTTTGCCGATTTTATCGATCAGTCCGCCGCTAGGAAGGCGGCCGTTGTTGATGATCGCGTCAAATTTGCCGCTGTGCGAGTTTGTATTATACGTAAGATTTGCGTTGCCCGTGCCGTCGTAAACGTGATCAATATTTAGAAGCGTCGTAAGCTCTTTGACGATAAAATTTTGAAGTTTGAAGTTCGCCTCATCGCCCGCGATCTGTCCGTTCAGCTCGCCGCCCGCGACTTTAGAATTTATGGTCGCAAACAGGCTCTTTCCGTCGTGCGAAAGCTCGCCGGTAGCGGCAATTTTACCGTTTAGTCTGCGATTTAAGAAAAATTCTAGTCGCTGCAGGCTCGGGATCAGCAGCGCGTAGTTTGCCTTAAGCGCTTTGTTTTTGAGCTCGTAGGTGCCGTTTAGGCTCTGAAGCTGCGCCAGATCGGAGTTCGCGCTTACGCTAAAGGTCGCGACGGAGTTTTTGATATTTGTCTGCGCCTGCGCGTCCGCTTTCAGATCACTTGGGAAGTTCTTGCCCGTCGCGCCGTCTAAAAATTTCTTAAAAATCACGCCGCTAGCGAGCGAAATTTGCGCCGTGCCGTTGATGCCGTCTTTTAAGCTTAACTTCGCATCGCCGTTTATCGTGCCGTTTCCGATCGCGCTACCGTAAAACAGAGCCGAAAGCACGGCCAGATTTAGATTACTCGCCTTAAGCTTTAGATCGCTCAAATTTCCGCTCGCATTCAGGTTGCCGCCCATAGCGTTTAAATTTAAGTTTAGATTTTTAAGCTCATTTTGCGCTAGAGCCGCGCTAAGCTCGCCGTTTGCCTTGCCTTGCAGCTTCACCCCAAGGATGTTTTGCAGCGCGGCCAGATCGTTTGCGTTTAGCTTCGCGGACAGCTCGCCGTTTTTGTTTTTCAGATCGTATTTGGCCTCGGCATCCGCTTTAAGCGCATCTTTAAACGCCGAAATTTGCGAGTTTGAAAGCTCAAGCGTAGAAAAATCGGTCTTTAAATTTCCGTTTGCTTTAACGTCGCCTGAAATTTTACGCCCGAGCAGGCTTTCGAACTTCGCCAGATCGGGCAAATTCAGATTAAAATCTGAGTTTAAAGTTTTGTTTTTCAGATCAAATTCCGATTTTTCGGCGCTGATTTTTCCCAGAGTCGAATCGATCTTGCTTGCTGCTCGCAGGACGTCATTTTGTGCCGTGATGTCTGAGTTTAGCGTGATCTGCACGCCCTTTGGGATGGAGATATTCATATCTTTAAACGCAGATTCGTTTAGGATCAAATTTGAGCTCTTGATACTTGCGTTGCCCTCTGCACCGCCGCTGCTAGCCTTGATGTCCGAGAGCACGTCGATATTTCCTTTGGCGTAGATCGGCAGAGAGGCCACGGCAAGGGCTTTTTCGACGTTTAGGCCCTTAGCGTCGATTTGTAGATCAAGCGGACTAAGGTCTTTTAAATTTGCTAAAAATTTTACGTTGCTATCAAAAATCCGCCCGCTGCCGTTGATGCCGAATTTGTCAAGATCGCCCAAAATTTGCCCCTTAAGGCTCAGCCCTTCGTCCATTTTTATGCCGAGCTTGGCTAAATCGTGCGCGTTTGCGTCGTAGTTAAGATCGAAAGAGCGCGCAAAAAGCGAGTATTTGCCCTTTACGTTTACGCTCGCAGCATCATTTACGTTGGCGCTGATGTCCAGATCGCCGAAATTTAGATCGAATTTCTCAAGCTTCACGTCAAGACCGCTTTTTTCTTTGATCAAATTTTCTATATAAGGCTTAGCAAGATTGTTGCCAAAATCGCTGAAAAATAGGCAGCCCGCGCCTACGATAAGCAGGATTAAAATTCCTGCGATTATGCCGAAAATTTTCATTTCGTCCCCTTAAAATTTAAAATTTGAGGATATTATAGCCCTTAAAATTTAACGTTTGAAATCTCAATACTTGAGTTTAAATCACTAAAGTTTTATAAAAATTTTTCATAAACTATTGACAAGATTTTAAATTTTGCATATAATCTTAGCACTCAAACACATTGAGTGCCAATTTTAGAAATCACAAATCAAAGAAAGGACTGAAATGAAATTTCAACCACTTGGCAAGCGCGTTCTAATAGAGCGCGAGGAGGAAACAAAAAAGACCGCTTCGGGCATCATCATCCCCGACAATGCTTCAAAAGAGAAGCCTTCGACCGGCAAAATCGTAGCCGTCGGCAGCGAATGTGAAGGCGTCAAAAATGGCGATACCGTAGCGTTCGCAAAATACGCAGGCAGCGAGATCAGCTTAGATGATAAGAAATACCTTATCTTAAATTTAGAAGATGTTTTAGGCATAATTAAATAAAAAGGATTGAAAATGGCAAAAGAGATTATTTTTTCAGACGACGCAAGAAACAAGCTTTACGCGGGCGTTAGGAAGCTAAACGACGCTGTAAAAGTTACGATGGGGCCTCGCGGTCGCAATGTCTTAATCCAAAAGAGCTTCGGCGCTCCTGCGATCACAAAAGACGGCGTAACCGTCGCTAAAGAGATTGAGCTAAAAGATACGCTAGAGAATATGGGTGCTTCTTTGGTGCGCGAAGTAGCGAGTAAGACCAACGATCAAGCAGGAGATGGCACTACTACAGCTACCGTGCTAGCTCACGCGATCTTTAAAGAGGGCCTACGCAACGTAACTGCGGGCGCAAATCCTATCGAGGTTAAACGCGGTATGGATAAATTTAGTGCTGCGGTTATCGAGGAGCTAAAAAAATCATCTAAAAAAGTAAGTGGCAAAAAAGAGATTGCTCAGGTTGCTACGATCTCTGCGAATAACGACAGCGCGGTGGGCGATCTGATCGCAGACGCTATGGAAAGAGTCGGCAAAGACGGCGTCATCACCGTTGAAGAGGCGAAATCTATCAACGATGAGTTAAACGTAGTCGAGGGAATGCAGTTTGACCGCGGCTATCTAAGCCCATATTTCATTACAAATGCCGAGAAAATGCTAGTCGAGCTAAGCTCGCCGCTAGTGCTTCTATTTGACAAAAAAATTACAAATTTAAAAGACCTATTACCAGTTTTGGAGCAGGTTCAAAAAAGCGGCAAACCGCTTCTAATCATCGCCGAGGATATCGAGGGCGAGGCGCTTGCGACTTTAGTCGTAAATAAACTTCGCGGCGTGTTAAACATCTCTGCGGTCAAAGCCCCTGGATTTGGCGATCGCAGAAAGGCAATGCTTGAAGATATCGCGATTTTAACGGGCGGCACTGTCATCAGCGAGGAGCTTGGCAGAACGCTAGAAAGTGCTTCTATGGCCGATCTCGGACAAGCCGAGCGCATCGTGATCGACAAAGATAACACCACTATCGTAGGTGGCGCGGGCAAGAAAAAAGATATCGATGCGCGCGTTTCGCAGATCAAAGCTCAGATCGCAGAGACTACGAGCGATTACGACAAAGAGAAGCTTCAAGAGCGCATGGCAAAGCTTAGCGGCGGCGTTGCGGTTATCAAGGTGGGCGCTGCGACCGAAACCGAGATGAAAGAGAAAAAAGATCGCGTGGACGATGCTCTAAACGCAACCAAAGCAGCCGTAGACGAGGGTATCGTAATCGGCGGCGGCGCTGCGCTAATCAGAGCTGGACTTAGCGTAAAGCTAGCTCTAAGCGGCGACGAGCTTATCGGCGCGGACATCGTTAAGCGCGCGCTTTTCGCTCCGCTTCGCCAGATCGCCGAAAATGCGGGATTTGATGCAGGCGTCGTAGCTAATAAGGTCGAGCAAGGCTCAGACAAAAAATTCGGCTTCAACGCCGCAAACGGCGAGTATGTCAATATGTTTGAAGCGGGCATCATCGATCCGGTCAAGGTCGAGCGTATTGCGCTTCAAAACGCGGTCTCCGTCGCAAGCTTGCTTCTAACGACCGAAGCGACCGTAAGCGAGATCAAAGAGGAGAAACCTGCAATGCCGCCGATGCCTGATATGGGCGGAATGGGTGGCATGGGCGGCATGATGTAGCCCCATAGGAGCGTCATTCGGCGCTCCTATGCCATTGCAACGGCGCTGTGAGATTTTGCAGCGCTCTGCAATGCCTTATGTGCGGCGATATTTTAGCTACGCGCCGCTAAAATGATATGTGCCACGTTTTGGGTATGTCTAAGGCGCGGCGATTTATTGTGAATTAGCGATTAAGTGGTGTAATTTTTAGTCACCGCATGATCTCGCAAATTTCGTATCTCACCGCAAATTTACGGTTTTGCTGCATTATCCTTTAAAATTAAAAATTTTATCTGAGCTTACTTTTTACCTTAAATTCTGACTTGCCGCTCAAAATCTAAGCGCAGAATTCTAAAGCTTTAAAATTTTTCAGCTCTCCTTCTTAAGCGCTTACAAGATAAAATTTTTGCCGTGACGTCATATTTTTAGTGTGATAAAATTCTATTACCAGATAAAATCCTAGCTGCGGAATTTTTAAAGCTTAGCCTTTATCCAGGTTTTTATTTGGCGATACGGCTTGGAATTAGAGCTGAAATTTCATAGCCTCACTCATTAAATTTAACGCCGCTTAATCTAAGCTTTGCTAAATTTCGCCTAAAATCCATTGAAAGGAAAACGATGAAAAATTTAGCTCGTATCTTTTTAATCGCGTTCATTTTGGCGAGTTTTTCTAGCGCTTTTGCCGCTCAGCAAAGCCACAAATCTAAAATTTCATCTCAAAATCTGCGAGCCAAAGATCATCCGAGTAAAAATACCTCGGCAAGATCCTCTGCCGAGCCGCATGCTAAAAAATCTGCAAATGCTAAAAGCCTTTTAAATTCCAAGCTCACAAAAAATACACGTGCATCTGGGAATTCTGCTAAAAATTCCACGCGAAAAAGTGCGAAAAATTTCACTAAAAATCCCGGGCAAAATTTTGCATCGCATTCTGCGAGAAATAAAGCATATAAGCGCCCGGCTAATCAATCAAGCAGTCAGAATGGAGCTAGCAAGAGTCTAGTCGCTACGCTGATGCGTTTGCCAAAGACCCGTATCTATGAGGACGAGGCGCCAAGCGCCCGCGATACTGCGCAAACTTACAGAGGTGCAGATATGCGGAGAAGCGTAAGCGCGCAAGCTCACGGAGGCGCAGATGGGCAGACTGACAAAATCGTAGACGCACAAGCTCGAAAATTAACGACGACTCGAATTGCACAGCCGCAAGCTCGCTACGGCTATAGTGCGACTCGTTCTGGCACTATGGAGCATACAGCTGCATCTCATTCGAGCGCCACAAAATATACGGCTCGTCAAAATGCCCGCGCGCCCTATCTTCCCACATCTGCTCGTTCTAGCCGTGCGATAGGGCGCTCTGGCGGTAGCACGCTTGGTAGGATGCCGTCGCCAAAGCGGGGTAATGCGCTAGAGCAAGGTGCTGCGATGCGTTATGATGAGCGTTGGGCGAAGCCTGCTCCACAGCCTTACGAGCCTGTGCCTGAGACTGAGAAAAAGCGCGGGCTGATATTTTCGTCGCAGTGGGGTCCCGCCGCGCCGAAAAGTAAGTGGCAGCAGCACGAAGCCCCGACGGATGACGCTTCGTCGCGCAATGAGTCGGTGATGGATATGCTGCAGGACAAGATGAGCAGGGTCAAGGTGAATATGGAGCTAGTGCGCTAGCCTAGGCGGCACGCCGGCGCAATTTATATGCGTAGGCGGTTTAATTTTGCTGTCGCTGTAAGATCGCGATACAGGCGCGGTGCGCAAACATGAACGACTGACGTTTTTCGGCTTTGTCGCCGTGCGAAACAATACTCCCTACTGCTGCAATTAAAAATAAAATTTTCATATTTCATCTACGGGCTTTAAAATTTTACGGCTTAGGATAAACCAGACTGCACTCGTTTTGCGCGAGCGGGCACTGCGACGATACTGCGGTTAAAATTTCACCGAAATTTCAAGAGCTTAATTTCGTAATTTTATGTCGAGGACTTCGCCCGCCTGCTAAATTCACAGAATTTTGCTTAGCTGCGTGGTTTATTAAATTTCGCTTGCCATCAAATTTTGCAGAGTTTCATTCGCCGCCGGAATTTTTAGAATTTTATTAGATGGCGGAATTTTATAGTACTCTATTCGCTCAAATTTCGCGACGAAATGAAATTTTTTGCAAGCGTAAAAGTAAAATTTAGCGAGTGAAATTATGTAGGCGAAATTCTGCGGCGGCTGGCGAGCGCGAATTATTAAATTTTAACCCCATTTTGAATAAAATAGCGCAAAAAATTCTAAAGGCTTAAATTTGAAAAATCGCTATCCGACCCGCCAAATCTCCGTCGGCTCCGTCAAAATCGGCGGCGGCGCGCCCATCTCCGTGCAGTCGATGAGCTTTTCTAAGACTAAAGACGTGGAAGGCACGCTAGAGCAGATTAACCGCCTGTATTTCGCTGGCTGCGACATCGTGCGCTGCGCCGTGCTTGATAAGCAGGACGCGGACGCGCTCGCACGTATCAAAAAAAGCTCGCCGCTTCCCATCGTAGCGGATATCCATTTTAATTTTCGCTTAGCGCTGCAGGTTGCGGAGTTTGTCGACGCTATCCGCATAAACCCGGGCAATATCGGCGGCAAGGATCGCATCAAAGAGGTCGTGCGCGCGTGCAAAGCTCGCAGCCTGCCTATCCGCATCGGCGTAAATTTGGGCTCACTCGAGGAGCAGTTTGAGCAAAAATACGGCCGCAGCGTGGAGGCGATGGTACAAAGTGCGCTGTATAACGCCGCGCTGCTGCAGGATGAGGACTTTAGCGACATCGCGATCTCGCTTAAGACTTCGGACGCGCCGAGCACGGTGGCTGCGTATCGCGCGCTGCGCCCGCTATGCGAGTATCCTTTTCATCTGGGCGTGACCGAGGCGGGGACGAAATTTCACGCAAGCATCAAGAGCGCGATCGCGCTGGGCGCGCTTCTGATGGAGGGGATCGGCGATACGATGCGCGTGAGCATTACCGGCGAGCTTGAGGAGGAGATCCGCGTCGCGCGCGCGATCCTGCAAGACGCGGGCGTGCAAAAAAGTGGCGTCAATATCATCTCGTGCCCTACCTGCGGGCGTTTGCAAAGCGACCTGCTAA
>CAUUQJ010000024.1:0-9968 GCA_963547085.1 uncultured Campylobacter sp.
CGCATAAAATTTGGATCAAAAATCCTCGCCGCTCGCGCAAAATTTAGATCAAAAGCCCTCATCGCCCGCCTCGCTTCTAAATTTTTGCACCTCGTTTATGAAGGCCTGCTGCACGCTAAGCCGCCGCCCGTGCTGCACGCAGACCTCGTCGGGGCTGCCTAGCGCCAGGATTTTGCCGCGATCTTGGATCAAAAACCGATCGCAATACTCCGCCTCCTCCATAAAATGCGTCGTCACGACCACGCTCACGCCGGTGCGCGCCAGCGCGTTTATGCGGTTCCAAAAGAGCCTGCGCGAGAGCGGATCGGCGCCGCTGGTGGCCTCGTCGAGAAACAAAATCTCGGGGCGGTGGATGAGCGCGCACGCCATGCTGAGGTTGCGCCCCGCGCCAAACGGCAGGTTCTGCCACGTCTCGTTTCGCAGTCGCTGCAAGCCAAACTCGCTCAAAAGCTCCTCTATACGCCGTTTCAGCGCTACTCCGCCGATGCCGTAGCTGCGGCCGAAATACTCTAAATTTTGATAGCAGCTTAGCTTTTTATAAAGCGAAAATTTCTGCGAGACGTAGCCGATGCGCGATCTGATCGATGATTTGGCGTAGCGCAGATCCTCGCCCATGACCGAGATCTCGCCCCCGCTCATCCCCAAAAGCGCGCAGATCATGCGAAACGTCGTCGTCTTACCTGCGCCGTTTGGGCCCAGAAGGCCAAAAATCTCGCCCTTTTTGACCTCGAAACTCGTATTTTCCACGGCGGTGAATGAGCCGAATTTTTTACTCACGTCGCGCACTTTGATGACGGTTTGAGCCGCATCAAAGCTCCTTTTTTCGTAGCCGAAGTTCGCCGCGCCGATCTCTGCTTTATTTAAAAAAATATACGCATCCTCTAGGCTCACCTCGCGCGGGCTGAGTTTAAATTTCGCGCTTTCGTTTTCGTTAAATTTAACGTCCTCGTTTTCGTTTGAAATTTTAAAATTTTCGCCGCTCTCGTTTTCGCGCTCTGCGTCTTTGTCACACCCGTTTTCGTGCTCTGTATTTTCACCATCACCCTCTAGGCTTGCGTTTAAAAACCCCTGCAGATCGCGCAGGCTTATCGGCTCTTCGCTTAGCAGATCGACGCTGCCGTCTCTGGGGCAGATGTCGATGAGCGGGGAGTTTTTTAAAAATCTTTGCGTTTTAAACATCAAGCGGCGCGCCAAGCTCTGATAATCCTTGCCGCCTATGCGAAAGGTGCGATCCCGCAGCGCCGCGGTGATCTTTACGGCGGGATCTTGCGCTATGATCTTGCCGCCGAGCAAAATCAGCGTCAGATCGGCATCCGCCGCCTCGTCGAAATACGCCGTCGAAAATATGCATTTCGCACCGCTTTGATCCAGATACTCGCGCACGATCGCCCACAGCTCGCTGCGCGAGAGCGGATCGACGCCGACGGTGGGCTCATCGAGCACCAAAAGCCGCGGACGAGCCGCAATCGCGCAGGCGACGCCTAGCTTTTGTTTCATCCCGCCGGAGAGCGAATCCACGGCGTAATTTTTAAAGCTCAAAAGCCCTACGCGGCGCAAAAGCCCGCGCAGATACTCCTCGCCGTCTTTTAGATCGAGCCCTTTTAGACCCGCGAAAATGTTTAAATTTTGCCAGACGCTAAGCTCCTCGTAAAGCCCCAAGCTCTGCGACATATAGCCGTTTGCGCGGACGAATTCTTTATTTTCGCCGCTAGGGGTGAAGCCGGCAAATTTTATCTCGCCGCAATCGGGCGCGATGATGCCACAGATGAGCTTTAAAAGCGTGGATTTGCCCGCGCCGTCGGGGCCCGTGAGGCTGATGAGCCGCGGTGCATCGCCAATTCGCAGATCAAAATTTTCAAAAACGACGTTTTTGCTGCGATCTTCTCGCAGGTAAAATTTCTTTAAATTTACGATATTTAGTAGATCCAAGCCTAGCTCCAAATTTTATTTACTCGTCCCGACGCTTGGCGCGACGAACGAGACCTACGCACGCCGAAAAGGCGCTCTTTATAGCGACGCCTTGCTTCTGCAGCCGCAAAGATGTCTTGGTTTTGCGACCGCTACGGCGTCTTAGTTTTGTGACAGCCGCGGCATCTCGATTCTACAGCCGCCGCGTGCTTTAAATTTCGCGACGAGCGACGAAAACTATCCGCACAAAAAACGTCGCGATCCTAAACATCGAGCGCTCCGTGAGTGTCTGCGATAAATTCGCTTCAAAACGCAAACGAGTTTTCAAACACCTGGCGAGCTGTGAGCGCCGAGCCCTCTATCTGCGCCGCGCCTCTTGCAGTGAAATTTTACCGCCGCCATGTCTTTTGACGAAATTTTACCTATTCTCGGCTTTTTTTACATAGTGCCGACTTCAGCTACCGCGCCTTTTGTGGTAAAATTTCATCTCCGCTCGCAACCTGTATTTAATCGCGCCGCTTGTTTTGTAGCTAATTTTACTGCCGTCCGCGCTCGGTTCAACCGTCGCTCGTTTATCGCAAAACGCCTGCTAGAAAAAAGGTCCGTTGCCGCTATGCCGTCCTGCTTTTACCTATTCTCCGCCGAGCCGTAAATTTTAAAATTTAACCCGCGCTGCTTTGCGCCAAAATTTCGCCGAAATTTTACTCGCCGCGCTGCAAAATTTCGATCTTTTATCCAAAGCCGCCGCCTGCTCGCGCAAAACTCGCGCGATAAAATTTACGCCGCCTTTGTACGACTTCGTTCTAAGCGTGCAGCATTTTATCGCCGCCGAGACGATGTATTTTAGGCGCGGCTCAATTTCATCGCCTACTCTCTGCCGAATAGGTGCCGTTTAAATTCTGCCTCGAAGCGCGCTTTTAAAATTTCATCAGGTTCGCGCCGTATGAGCGTCTCGCGCGACATTGCGTAAAATTTTGTCGGGCAGCGAGCTTGGCTATCCAAATTTCGCCCGCAGTATCCGAAGTGCCGCCCGCGTGCTAAATTTCAAGCCCGCACTTAAAATTTAGCGCACAGTGCCCGCCCGTCAAAATTCCACGCTGATCGGCTGGCCTAAGCGAAAGCTGCCGTCCTCGTCGCTGAAATCGGCGCGCGCCTCCCACACGAGATCTGCGCGCAGCTCCTCGGTCTGCACCGTGCGGGGCGTGTACATCGCGGTTTGGCTCACGTATGCGACCTTTGCGTTCGCGCTAGAGCCGTCCGCAGCGATGATCCGCACGCTCTGTCCGGCACGCAGGAAGCGGAGCTGATTTTCGCTTAGATAAAATTTCGCGCGCTTATTTTTTACTTCGCTGAGCTCAAAAACGCCCACGCTTGGCATGCTGATGTCGCCGAGCTCCTTAAGGCGCGCTCTGATCTGCCCGCTAAAGGGCGCTTTTAGCACGCTTTGCGTCTCGATTTGGTAATTCAGATATTTCAGATTTTCCTCGCAGCTTGCCAAGTTTGCGCGGGCGGCGCCGACATCCTCACCGCGGTAGCCGCTTTGAAGCTGGCGCAGATTAGCCTGCGCGCTTTGCAGTTGGGCTTGCGTGCGCTTCATTGAGTAAAACGCCTCGTCGATCTGCTGCTTGGATGCGGAGTTGGTTTTGCCTAGGCTTTTGAGGCGCTCGTTCGTCAAAGTAGCGAGCTGTAGGGCGTTTTGCAGAGCGCTTACGTTCGCCGCCGCCATCTCGATCTCCTCGCTACGAAAGCCGCTTTGCAGCTTTTGCAAGCTAAATTTAAGCCCGTCGCATCTTGCGATCTGAACCTGTCTTTGAAAGCTCAGGTCCGCCGTATCCAGAGCCGCCAAGACGTCGCCAGCCTGCACGAAATCGCCCTCGTCGCGATAAAGCGCGCTTATGCGGCCGCTGCGCTCGAAGCTAAGCGAACTTTGCCTGATATCGATGATGCCATAGGCCTTGTGCGCGACCTCTTCGCGCCTATCGAGATTGAAGTAGATCGCCGCGGCGAGAGCGGCCAGCGCAAAAACGACGAAAATTAGAAGCCTTTTCATAGATCGCCTTAAATTTTGATATACGGTTATTATAAAATAACTTTTCTAATGCGGCGCTGATATTTGAGGCTCGGACGGTAATTTTATAAATCGATCGCATTAAATTTGCCGTATTAAATTGACCGCCGCACGAGTAGAATTGAGGCTTGGGCGGATTAAAATTTTAGCCTATCTGCGCGATTTTAAGCGGTACGGCTTGTAAAATATCGTGACTTTTTGAACTAAAAATTTTAAAATTTTAATGAGGAGACTCCGCTCGGAAGCGGAGCGTGGAATTTTAACGTACGGGTACCGCGCTAATACTACGGGCGGAATTTTGTCGCGAGAGCGAAATTTTATCGCACTGGCAGTATTGCAAGTATCACGGGCGGAATTTATCGTTTATTGCACGAATAGCGCGTAAGTTGCCGCGAACTAAATTTTATCGCGGCAATTGTTTAGAGCTATTCGGCGCAGCGAGCCGGAATTTGCGGCTCCCGCTAGCGATAAAATTTTACGCGGTATAAGCCGACGGCGTTTGAATGCGACGGAAATTATAACGCTGTGGCGAGTGAAATTTAAGAGTGCTCCGCTTTCAAGCAAAGCGTGAAATTTAATGGGGAAATTTAACGAGCTTTAGGCTCGATGAGCCCAAAGCTCGCTCGGTCGCACAAAAATTGAAATATTTAAAACTCGCCTTTAACCGCAGCGATCCATTTATCGGTCCTCGCCTGCCAGTGCTCGTCGCCCTTAAAATCGATCGTAAGACCTACAAATTTGCCGTTTATGAAGGCGCGCGAATGTTTAAATTTATAGCCCTCCGCGCCCCAAGCGCCGATGAGATCGGCCTTTTTAAGCACTGGCAAAAACGCACTCATACCGCTGCAAAAATCGCTGCCGTGACGCTCGACGTTGCCAACGCCTATGAGCGCGACCTTGCGTCCGTCAAAATCGGTTTTATTCAAAAGCTCCAATTTGTCGTCAAATTTAGCCTGGATCTGTCCGTCGCCGTGCGTCGAAGCCGCAAAAATAAACGCGCCCGCTCCCGCCAAATCCTCCGCATTTAGCTCTTTGGCCTCCTTGATCTCAAAGCCGAGCTTTGAAGCGATGTATTCGCTCACGACCTTCGTATCGCCACCTTTGGTGGCGTAAACTAATAGTTTTTTCATTTTCTCTCCTTAAAATAAGAATGATTCTAACAAAATAAGATAAATTTTGAGTGAAATAAAAATTTTATAAGGCGTCCAGATACGGCACAATGCCTCGTATCCAGCTAATTTTAAGCGGCAGCGAGCCGGTAAATTTTAACGCCGCCGCTTAACCACTCGTATAAAAATCCATAGTATAATGCCGCCCGTAGCTCATTACAAAGGAGAAAACATGAAGAATTTCACATTATGTTTGATCGCAGCGATCGCACTTTGTGGCTGCGCGACCCCGCAGGATCGATATGGTGGAGATGTTTATGACGCGAGCGAAACGAACCGCATGAGGCAGAGCGATCGGATCGAGATCGTCGATGTCCTACCCGCTAAAATCAACGTAGAGCGCTCCGAGGGCAATACGGGTAAAATTTTAGGTGGCGTCGCGGGCGGAACTACGGGTGCGGTCATCGGGCATAAGCTCGGCAAACATAGCAGCGGCAGGCGCTTAGCCGAAACTGTGGGGCTAGTAAGCGGCGCGGTAGTAGGCGCGGTCGCCGGAGATGCGATCCAAAACTCCCAAAAGACGGTGCAAGGCTCCAACATCATCTATAAGCTAAACGGCAAGGAATACTCATCCGTGCAAGCCGATCCGCCGTGCAGATTTAGACGCGGCAAGGCTCTGCTGATCCATACGGGCAGCGAAACGCGGGTGCAGCCAAACTCGGGATGCTAACAGAACTCGGTATGTTAAATTTAAAGCCGCCCAAAGCTTGCGGTGAAATTTTAAAATTTCACCGCGACGTTTAAATTTAAGAACGGCGAATTCGCGAAATTTAAAGCAATCTATGAAATTTTAAAGGGCGCTAGCTTTGTAAATTTGCGCCCTTGAAATTTTAAAATTTTAAGGGGATAAATTTGAAAAAGCGTAAGTACGTTTTATCGCTGTTAGCTCTGCTTTCAATCGTTTTCGTTATGAAATTTCCTTTTAGCGACGATGTAATTTTAAAAAAATACTTAGACACTACCTTTCTTGATAGAGTTCGGCGCGATGATAGAGGCGGATTGCCTCCTAAATTTTATATCATAGAAGAAAACCCAACTACGGATGAGATAATGCGAACCTTAAAATTAGTGGTCGAAAATGACGTAAATAAAACCGCGATTATATCGAAACATCAGTATTTTGAGGGCGGTGGACTGATAGAAAACGTTTCGGTTGAGAGGCTAGAGCCTTTCGAAGCTTTAAAGAAATATTACACCATAAAAGAGGCTACGAACGACATCGTTAAAGGGGGTGAATGGGAGAATGGTAAACCAACAGAACAATATGTGGATATACCCATTAGACAAGCTTTCGCGGTTCTAAGCGCTGACGAGGACCTTGTGGATATCTACGCAAAGGATAGTTTTATCAATAAGAGAAGTTGTATAGAATATAGAAAAATTTCATTTTACGGCTCTTACGATAACTATGAAGAATACCATAATAAGGTTCTACACTACGGCAGTTATGGTGTTAATAATTTTAAGGAAGAGGTATACAACTATATAAGATATATTTTAGATAATAACAATTACGAGGGCTATATAAAGACATTTGGACAAATAGTCAATAATTATTATGTAAATTGCAAGATAGATTAAGGGCGATAAAAATTCAATCGCATAGTTTTAAAGTAGTTGCGAAGAAAACCGCTAAAATCTATAAATACAAATTTTAAGATACCCAAATAGAATATTGTATAAAGAAATAAAGAGCACTAAATAGAATTTATCGCAAGATTAAGACATATCAGATACCCTATCTAAATTTAATCCCAAATTCTATCCGAGTCTTTAAATTTACCTAAACTCTCTCGCGTATTTCATCCCCAAATCATATGCCTTTTCATTTAGCGCGCGGGTCTTTTCAGGCACAGAGCGGAGCATTTGCTCTTTTACGAGCCCTGCATCCATGCAGCGGCTAAGCTCTACTGCGATTGCTAGAGCCACGACACTTTGTGTGATGACATTTCCAACTTCATATTTTGCGATAGTAATGATTGGAATTTCATAAATTTTAAAGCTTGCCCTATCCTCATCGCTCGGCACTACTAAATTCGGCTCGATTACGATCACGCCGCCTTTTTTCACGCCGTTTTTGAAAGCATCGTAGCTACTCTGCGCCGTTGCGAGCATAAAATCGATCTCGCCCTCACTCGCGTAAGGATATAGAATTTCTTCATCGCTTAAGATAATATCCACTTTCGTAGGTCCGCCACGTACCTGAGAGGTATACGTAGATGCCTTGATTCCATAGCCGCCGTGCGCGATCTTTGCCGCAGCTAGAATTTCACCCGCTAAGATCACGCCTTGACCGCCCACTCCCACAAATCTTAATTGATTCATCTTAGTCCTTCAAAATTTATCGCTTCGCCGCTTTGCGCCGCGTCTATCACTTTTTGATACGCCTTTGTGTATTCGGTACGATCGTTATCTTCGTGTAAAACCCCAAGCGGAAATAGCCCCGCTCGCTCATCCTCGCTAAGAGCGTCAAATTTTGCTTTAGAAATCGTGCGCGAATCAAGCCACTTTAGCATTTGCACTGCCTCGCTCATTTTATTTTTACGACCCAAATTTACGTGGCAGTTGCTAAAAATATCAAAAAAACTATAACCATCGTGCTCAAAGCCCTTAGCTAGAAGTCGCTCGATTTTTTCGGGATTTGTCACGCTCTCACGTCCGACAAAAGTTGCTCCGGCAGCGATTGCAAGTTTCGCCGCATCAAAGCTGGGATCGACATTGCCGTATTGCGCCGTAACCGTCCAAAACCCGCGCGGCGTCGTAGGGCTCGTCTGCGAGTTTGTAAGCCCATAGATGAAATTATTTACTAAGATATGATTTAGATCGATATTGCGGCGGCATCCATGGATCGTGTGATTGCCACCTATCGCAAGCCCATCGCCATCGCCAGTGACTACGATTACGTGCTTACCTGGATTTGCGAGCTTGATACCCGTAGCATAAGCTATCGCACGCCCGTGCGTCGTATGGACGGTATTGCAGTCTATGTAACTCGACATCCTGCCGCTACAGCCGATACCGCTTACCACGCACACATCGTCCATACTCCAGCCTATGCGGTCAATCGCGCGGATGATCGCTTTTAAGATCACTCCGTCGCCGCAGCCCCAGCACCAAAGCGTAGGCATCTTGTCCGTTCTTAGATATTTATCGTAATCAAACGCCATTTAAAGCTCCTTTACTTTCTCGATAATCTCGCTAGGGCTAATCGGTCTGCCGTTTGCCTTAAGAAGCGTCTTAAAATCATCTCTCAAACAAGCGCGCTGCACCTCTAGCAGATACTGCCCTAAATTTAGCTCGGCGATCAAAATTTTATTAAATCTCTCCCCTAGTTCCTTTAGCTTGCGCGCAGGGCTTGGCCACAGCGTGATCGGACGAAAAAGTCCCACACGCACGCCTTGCCCTCGTAGCTTTAAAATCGCGTCTTTTGCTGCTAAGCTAACGCTGCCGTAGGCGATGATACAGATTTCGGCGTCATCTAGCATAAATTCCTCATATTGCACGATCTCATCTTCATGCGCCGAAATTTTATTAAAAAGCCTTTTTATAGAGCGATCCACGATCTGCTCGTTTTCGGTCGGAAAGCCCTTCGTGCCGTGATGAAGTCCCGTTATGTGATAGTGGTATCCCCTAAAAAAGGGATTTAGCACCGCAGGCTTATCGGGCGCAGCATCGTAAGGCTCATAATCTTTCGGACTACCTTTAAATTCCGCCCTGCGCTCGATTTTTAGATCCGAAATTTCAGGCAGCACCGCCTTTGCTTGCATATGCCCAAGCGTCTCATCAAGTAGCAAAAATACCGGCGTCATAAACCGCTCGGCTAGATTGAAAGCGCGTATGGTTTGCGTGTAAGCCTCCTTTAGCGAGCCAGGGCACAGCGCGATGCTTTGAAAATCGCCGTGAGTGGGGTTGCGAGCTTGCAAAATATCGCCCTGTGCCACTCGCGTAGGAAGCCCTGTGCTAGGACCTCCGCGCATAACATTCACGATTAAAAGCGGAATTTCAGCTATGAAGCCAAGCCCAATCTGCTCTGATTTTAGCGAAATTCCAGGACCGGAGCTTGCCGTCATCGCCTTTGCACCGCTCATCGACGCACCCAAAGCTACAGAAATGCCCGAAATTTCATCTTCCATCTGGATAAATTTGCCTCCGACCTTAGGTAGCAAGCGACTCATCTCGTGCGCGATCTCGCTGCTCGGCGTGATTGGATAGCCGCCGAAAAAATTACAGCCGCAATCAATCGCCGCACGCGCAATTAAGGCGTTGCCTGTGGAAATTACCTCTCTCATTATGCGTCCTTGGGTTTCATAAAATTATTGTTTTTGATTTTTTCAGCCATCTCTCTAGCCTGCGAGCTTAGACGAGCGAATTTAAAGCCTTTGGGCGCAACGAAAATCGCAAAATCAGGGCAGTGCAACTCGCACTCCCTACAGCCGATACAGGCGCCCTCATCCACCACGTCGATCATCATGCCCTGCACGGCGCCCTCATCCTGTCTCATCGCGATCGCGCCGCTAGGACAGACGCTTACGCAGATGTTGCACGCCTTACAGCGGCTCTCATCCGTCCAAACAGCGCGCTGGCTCTCATTTTCGCTCATATTTTCTCCTTAATTTATCAAAATCCGCACTAAATCCCGCTTCGCGATTTAAAATTTGAAATTTGCGGCGCAAGCCTGCTTTGATCGCATTAAATTCCTCTCGTTTTTAAATTTTGCAGAGTTTAAATTTTAAAATTTTGTGGCGTTTAAAAAATTTACGTCGCGCAGAATTCTGCGCCAAAGTAAAATTTTAATCTATGAAATTTCACAGCGGGCAAAATTG